>URAQ01000132.1 GCA_900545875.1 uncultured Collinsella sp. | reverse complement strand
TCAAGGGCGGCGCCGCCGGCGGCGGCTATGCCCAGGTGGTGCCTATGGAGGACATCAACCTCCACTTCACCGGGGACTTTCACGCCATCGGCGCGGCCAACAACCTGCTGGCGGCGATGCTGGACAACCACATCCAGCAGGGCAACGCCTTGGGGATCGACGTCAAGCGGATCACCTGGAAGCGGGCCGTGGATATGAACGACCGCCAGCTCCGCCACATCGTCAGCGGCCTGGGCGGCCGGATGCAGGGCGTGCCCCGGGAGGACGGCTTCCAGATCACGGTGGCCTCCGAGATCATGGCGGTCCTCTGCCTGGCGGACGGCATCTCCGACCTGAAGGCGCGCCTGGCCCGCATGATTGTGGCCTATACCTATGACGGGCGGCCTGTCACAGCCCACGACCTGCGGGCTGAGGGGGCTATGACCGCCCTGCTGAAGGATGCCGTCAAGCCCAATCTGGTCCAGACGCTGGAAGGCACCCCCGCCTTCATCCACGGCGGACCTTTCGCCAACATCGCCCACGGGTGCAACTCCGTCACAGCCACCCGCATGGCTCTGAAGCTGGCGGACTACGCCGTGACCGAGGCGGGCTTCGCCGCGGACCTGGGGGCTGAGAAATTTGTGGACATCAAGTGCCGGATGTCCGGACTGCGGCCCTCCGCGGTGGTGGTCGTGGCAACGGTCCGCGCCCTGAAGTACCACGGCGGTGTGGCCAAAGCGGATCTGAACCAGGAGAATCTGGAGGCGCTGGAAAAGGGCCTGCCCAATCTGTTGCGGCATGTGGGCAACGTCCAGCGGGTCTACGGCCTGCCCTGCGTGGTGGCCGTCAACGCCTTCCCCACGGATACGGCGGCGGAGCTGGCGCTGGTGGAGGAGAAGTGCGGCGAGCTGGGCGTGAAAGCCGTCTTGTCCGAGGTCTGGGCCAAGGGCGGCGAGGGCGCGCTCGACCTGGCCGATGAGGTCATGCGCCTGATCGAGCAGCCGAGCGAGCTCAAGTTTGCTTACGAGGACGGTGCCGATGTGGCCGACGCCCTCGAGGCCGTTGCCACCAAGGTTTACCGTGCCGACGGCGTTGACTTTACGCCGGCTGCCAAGCGCCAGCTCGCTGAGCTGCGCGAGAACGGCTTTGGCAACCTGCCGGTGTGCGTGGCCAAGACGCAGTACAGCTTTAGCGACAACGCTAAGGCCCTCGGTGCCCCCGAGGGCTTCCGCATCACCGTGCGCGAGCTCAAGGTTTCCGCCGGCGCTCACTTCGTGGTCGCGCTGACCGGCAGCGTTCTGACCATGCCGGGCCTGCCCAAGGTTCCCGCGGCCGAGAACATCGACGTCGACAACGACGGCAACATCACCGGCCTGTTCTAAGCCCGCTATTCATAGCCGCTTGCCCGCCCCGCCGCGCCACCAAGGCCCGGCGGGGCTTTTTATCCCGAGGACCGCGCATGTCTTGTAGATACCGGCGGGCACTGCCCATCATAGGCTTTTGCGCGGGTAGAATGCATGGATAACTCGATGCTTGCAGGCGACGGAAAGGAAACGTTGCATGGACCAGGATAAGACGACCGTAATGGGTGGCTACGGCTCCGCGCAGGCGGGTAATAGCGCCGATGCGACCCGCGTTGTGGCAAATCCCGGCTACGTCGCGCCCGACGCGACCCAGGCCACGGCCGAGCCCACGCGAGTTATGGGTTATGGCAACGCGGCGCCGGACCCTTACGCTGTCCCTTCGCAAAGCCCCTACGGCAACGTGGCACCAGACCCGTTTGATTACGCGCCGCAGGACCCCTATGCCAGTTCCGCGCCGGACCCTTACAGCGATTTGTCGCAAAATTCCATTCCGCAGCCTCAGCAGACGACGTATATGCCGCGTACGGCACAGGCCCAGCCTCGTTATGACTCGCGCGATTCGCGTGCGCGCCAGCCCTATCGCGAGTATCCCAAATCGATTCCGCAGTATGGCGAGGACGAGGGGGAGAAGCCCTCGCGTTCGTCGAGCGTTATTAAGAAGATTCTCATCGTACTGGCGATCTTCTTTGCCTTATCGGTTGTGTTTGCCATCGTGTCGGGCATGCTCAATAAACGAGGCGCTTCAACCGATACGACGGCAGAGCAGACCGAGGCTACCCAGTCCGGCGCTGTGGACCTGAGTGATATCCCGGGACAGTACTGGTCTAACGCCAAGAAGCTCCTCAAGTCGCGCGGGGCCGACCTTTCGAACGCCGTGATTCTGACCGAGGATGGCTCGACGCCCGTTGTCGATGCCAATTGGGTCGTAACGTCTGCCTACTATAACGACAACGGTAACCTGGAGGTTCAGCTTACGCGCAAGGACAGTTCGTCGGGCAATGTGTCCGGCGATCAGAGCGGTACGGACAGTTCGAGCTCTAATACGCTGGAAGACCTGAGCAACAAGGCCCAGGAGCTGGGAGACAAGGCCCAAGAGCTGGGCGATACGGCCCAAAACCTCGGCGACACCGCGCAGAACCTGGGCGACATGGCGACGGATGCCTGGAACGCGCTGCAAAACGGCATTTCGGGCGCACAGGGGAACTAGCGGCTGAGCTGCTAGAGCCTTAGCGGTGCAAACAAAAACGGGACGCAGTGTCGCGTGACCGGGCGCATGTGCGCGCTGGTCGGCGGTCCTGCGTCCCGTTTTGCCGTCGATTACAGTTGCTCGGCCGGGCGCTCGGGCGAGCTAAAACCCGAGTCAAACGTGACGACGCACGAGGCGTCGGGCCGGCGCTCGTGCACGATGCGCGTGACGAGTTCCAGCAGCTCCTCGTCGGATATGTCAAAACCGTCGGGGCGCACCAGGTCAAACGAGACGAAGCCGTCGTGCTCGTGCAGGTCGTGGATGGAAAGTGCGGGGTCGATCTGCATGATGCCGCGCTTGACCCAGCCGCGCAGGTCGTCGCCGGTTGTCGCGATGGGGTCGCAGTGCAGCGTAATATCGATGCCCATTTGATGCTTGATATCGTGCTCGATGGTGTCCAGAATCTCGTGGTGCTCAAACGCATCGCTCTCGCCGGGCATCTCCACGTGTGCGCTGGCAAACTGGCGACCGGGGCCGTAGTCGTGCACCATGAGGTCGTGGGTGCCTAGCACTTGCGGATAGGACATGATTTTGTCGCGAATCTCCTGCACCAGCTTGGGGTCGGGCGCCTGTCCCAGCAGCGGGCTGATGGCATCGCGCACCAGGCCCATGCCACTGACGCAGATAAAAATGCCCACGCCCAGGCCGGCCCAGCCGTCGAGGTCGAAGCCGGTTGTCTGTGAGATGAGCGCCGCCGCCAAGACCGAGCCCGAGGTGATGACATCGTTTTTGGAATCCTGCGCCGTGGCGATGAGCGTCTCGGAATCAATACGGTCGCCCAGCGCGCGGTTGAACGCGGCCATCCAGAACTTGACGAGCATGGACGCGACCAGCGCCGCAACGGAAATGAACGTGTAGGCGGTGGGAGAGGGCTTGATGATTTTGGTGATGGATTCGAGCACCAGGTTGATGCCGACGGCGCAAACGAGGACGGCGACAAACAGGCCGGCGAGGTATTCGTAGCGACCATGGCCATAAGGGTGACCTTCATCGGCCGGGCGACTGGCAAGCCGGAACCCGAGCAGGCTCACGATGTTGCTCGAGGCATCGGAGAGGTTGTTGAAGGCGTCGGCGACAAGCGACACGGAACCGGCGAGCAAGCCCGCGATGCCCTTGGCCAGGCACAGGGTGATGTTGAGGCCGATGCAGATGAGGCTTGCGGCAAAACCAGCATTGGTGCGGCAGGAGGTATCGACCGGCTCGCTTTCGCTGCCGGGAACAAGCGTATGTACCAGCTGATTTACAAATAGCATAACGGTCTTCCTCACAATCATGGTTAAGGGGATAGTGTAGCTCGAGCGGTCGCATTGCGTGCCAATGTTCAGAAAATGCAGTAATGGTCTACCTGCGCTAACGAGTGACGTGGGGCGGGCTGCCGGCGGATTTTCGCTGCCGCCCCTAAACGTTTGTCCTAGCGTCCAATTTTGGGCCACATGGGTATGGGCATGCGTCTGTTTGCTCGACATACTTAATGTCGACAGTCCCTGTGCAAAGGAGGACGTTTCCATGGACGAGATGTTTGCCATTAAATGCCAAAACTGCGGCGGTCCTATGTACTCGCACCAGGCAAAGCGCAGCTTTGAGTGTGCCTATTGCGGAACAGTCATTCCGTGGGAGGCCGATGCGGGGGAGCCCAAGAGCGCCCTGGGCATTCGCCATACGCCGCTGACGGTGGTGGACGGGCTGCTCAAGCTCACGCATGTCTCGCAGCTCGAGCGCCCGGAGGACCCGGACTGGTATTTCTTCAATTCGCACTGGCGCAATCAGTCGGTTCTTGAGCATCTGCTGTGGGAGGACCGCGGTACCGCGCAGGAGTTCCAAGAGGCCACACACGTGAGCATTCCCTGCCCCTTCTGCGGCGCGTCCTTTGAGGGCGAGTCCACCCAGCGTGTATTTGAATGCCCGTCGTGCGGCAACAAGATTGGTGTGGCCGACTTGCTCAAACCCGGCACGTTTAGCAAGCGCCTGACCATGGGCGTGGGTGCCGAGTATGTGCCAGAGCAGGGCATTCCGTGTGAGATTTCCCCACAGCAGGCGCGTGCCAACGCGCTGCAACTGGTGCGCCAGTATCCGGACGCGTTTGCCGGACACGATGTAGAAGATGCGATTCAAAACGACATGATGCTCTTCTATTTCCCCGTGGCGCTGGCGGACCTGCGTATGATGGCGTCCTTCCCGGGCAAGGGCCTGAGCAAAGAGACCCTGGTGTACTACGAGGTGCTCGATTGGGCATACCCCAGGGCCAACTACCTGGACGTTCGCCTTATGGGCATTTTGGAGCCGTGGGACTTTGCCAAGGTGGGGCCGTTCGATCCTGCCATGCAGGAAGGCGACTTCCGCGTCGTCTCCGTCGATGCGTCCACCAAGGACCAGGTGGTCATTGACAAGCTGGCGCTCGACGTTGCGGGCAACGATGCCGAGGCGACCCTGGGGCTCAATAAAAAGAGCATCCGCACGTGGGCGCGCAAGGCTCGCAAGCATAAGGACGGTCTGGTGATGGTGCCGGTCTACTTTGTCGATCGCCCGGCGTCGGATGATCGTGATGGCGAGCAGGTGCGAATTGCCGTGAACGGTCAGACGGGCCGCGCAGCCGCGGTGGTGTTTAGCGACAAGCGCGAGACGCATATCGTGGCGCCGCTCAATCCAAGTGTGATGCTGTCGAGTGAAAGCACCGTGCACGCCACGCCCATC
>URAQ01000131.1 GCA_900545875.1 uncultured Collinsella sp. | reverse complement strand
TTGTTGTTGTCGATGCGTACGCCCAGCCACTCAAAGCAGTCGCAGAAGGCCTTGCGGATCGACCAGTCGTTCTCGCCGATGCCGGCGGTAAAGGTGATGGTGTCCACGCCCGCCATGGAGGCGATCATGGAGCCAGCCTGCTGCATGGCCTTGTAGGCGAACATATCGAAGGCGAGCAGGCAGCGCTCATCGCCCTCGGAGGCGCGCGTACGGATGTCGCGGGCGTCGTTGGAGATACCCGAGATGGCAAGCAGACCAGACCGCTTGTTCATCATGTCGTCGACTTCCTGGTAACTGTATCCGCCCTCGCGCTGCAGGTAGCACACGGTGGCCGGGTCGATGGAACCGCGACGGGTACCCATCATCAGGCCGTCGAGCGGCGTGAGACCCATCGTGGTGTCGCGGCATATGCCGTCCTCGATAGCGGCGAGCGAGGCGCCGTTGCCCAGGTGGCACGAAAGCAGACGGTGGCAGCGCGTGCCCAGAATCTCCTTGGCCATCATCCACTCGTAACGGTGGCTCGTGCCGTGGGCTCCGTACTTGCGCACGTGGTACTTGTCGCACACGTCCCTGGGCAGGGCGTAGGTGTAGGCGACTTCGGGCATCGTCATATGGAACGACGTGTCGAAGACGGCCACGTTGGGCAGTTCCGGATACTTCTCGCGGCAATACTCAATCGCTGCGGCCTCGCCGTAGTTGTGCAGCGGGGCGAGCGGGGCCACCTCAATGATCTTGGCCATGACCTCATCGTCGACGACCGCGGAATCATCGAAGTACCAGCCGCCCTGAACGATACGGTGGCCGATGCCATCAATCGTAAAGTCGGTCTTCTCGAGCTCCTCGAGCACGCGCGCGATAGCCGAGCGGTGGTCGGGGAAAGGAATCTCCTCGGTCTGCTTGGCGCCACCGTTCTCGGAATGGCCAAAGATGCCCATCTCCGAGCCGATACGCTCGCAGTTGCCTTTAGCGAAAACCTCGCGGGTATCGGTGTCCAAAAGCTGATATTTAAGGCTTGAGCTGCCGGCGTTGACAACAAGTACGTTCATGAGACTCCTTTGCAGTGCAATACGGTCGACGCAGACCCCTTAAGGCGGCCGCATGTTAATAAGAAGTTATCACAACTTGATAAATAGCTATCAGGCATATCGCCCAACGAGCGCAAAAGAGGGGCCAAACGGCATTTGGCCGTCCAGCCCCTCCCCTCTTGTAATTACTTGCCGTTGACGATGCGCTCGACGTCGGAAGCGATCATGAACTCCTCGTCCGTAGGGATGACGAAAATCTTGACCTTGGAATCCTTGGCGGACAGGCACCAAGCGCCGTCGCCACGCAGGGCGTTACGGGCATGATCCATCTTGACACCCATAAAGGCCAGACGGTCGGCCACGCCAGCGCGAACGGCCGGAGCGTGCTCGCCGATGCCGGCAGTAAAGACCAGGGTGTCCATGCCGCACATGGAGGTGGCCATCTCGGCGGCCTTGGCGGCAATCTTGTAGACAAACATGTCGAAGGCGAGCTGAGCCTCGGGGTCACCAGCGGCGGCGAGCTCCTCGACGTTGCGGCAGTCGTTGGTCTTGCCGCCGGTCACAGCCAAAAGGCCGGACTTCTTGTTCATCATCTCGTCGACCTCGTCGAAGGTGTAGCCGCCCTCGCGCTGCAGGTAGCAGACGGTGGCCGGGTCGATGGAGCCGCAGCGGGTGCCCATCATGACGCCGTCGAGCGGGGTGAGACCCATAGTGGTATCCATGCACTTGCCGTCCTCGATGGCGCACAGGGAAGCGCCGGAGCCGATATGGCATACGACGACCTTGCGGGCCTCGCCGTTGGTCATCTCTGCGACCTTCTTGGAGATGTAACGGTAGCTGGTGCCGTGGGCGCCGTACTTACGGATGTGCAGTTTGTCGCAGACGTCCTTGGGCAGGGCGTAAGTCTTGGCGACCTCGGGCATGTTGAAGTGGAAAGCGGTGTCGTAGACCGTGACGTTGGGCAGATCGGGATACTGCTCGAGGCAGTACTCGATAACGTTGGCCTCGGGGTTGTTGTGCAGCGGGGCGAGCGGAGCGACCTCGCGGATCTTGGCGAGGACGTCCTCGTCGACGAGGGAGGAATCGCCGAAGTACCAACCGCCCTGAACGATACGGTGGCCAATGCCCTCGATCTTGACGCCGTTGGCCTCGAGGTCCTTCAGAACGACCTCGATGGCGACCTTGTGGTCGGGGAACTCGATGTTCTCGGTCACCTTCTTGGAACCGTTGGCAGCGTGGGTGAAGGTACCGCCGGTAAAGCAGACGCGCTCGCAGGAGCCCTTTGCGGACACCTTATGGGACTTGGTATCGATGACCTGATACTTAAGGGTCGAAGATCCTGCGTTGACGACCAGAACGTTCATGTGTCTCCCTACTAACAGGCGGTGTGGCGCCGCCAGGTTACATACGCTTCAATAATAAACCCAAACACCCTCGCGCTCGGGTTTATTGCGTTGATATATAAGTTATCGGTGTCTAAATACTCATGTCCTTCAGCTTGTAAGACGAAATAGCGCGGGGATATACACCAGGGAAGAAATCCCGAGCGCAACAAGCAATACGACTCGAATGCCCGCAACGCTACTCAGCACAGAGTTGAGCAGATAGAAAAGAACGGCACCCACCGCCACCATCTGGCTTTGAACCGAAATCAGTGAACAGCGCATCGATGAGTCGGCAGCGTTTTGGAAAACTGAGTATTTGATTGGGGCAAACAACGAGTACGCAACCGTCTGCAGCACATAGAACACGGGCAGCAAATTAGCCGGAGTAAGGGGGATCAAAAACAAAGCTGTCAATACTAAGCGAATGATGCCGCAAATACGCGCAAAACGGCCATTGTCGACATGAGCAATCACGCTGGGCACAATAAGCCCCATGGAGGCCGAGGCAAGGAGCTGGACCGCAATGGTCACACCCGAAGCGACGGAATTCATTCCGCGGCCCGCAAGCAGCAGTGAGAAAAAGTCTTCCAGGGCGACAAAGGCAAATGCCTGAGAACAGTCCATGATGAACGCTGAACGAAGAATGCCATTACACGCAATAGCGGCACCGATCATCTTCGGGCTAATTCCACGCTCAGGTGCCCCCGCAGTGTCCCCTCTTCGCATCTCAGGAATGCAGACAACGACAACCAACGTCAACACCATTGCGATGATATCTGCCGAAAGACCAATGAGATATGCACCGACAGACGAAATGAAACCACCCACGCAAGCGGAGATGGCATAAGAGGCATAGAAAACAAATCGCTCAACGACATTAAGTCTTACGAGCTGGTCCTGAGAGACGCTGTCAATGTAAATCGCTTCTATGGATCCGCTCAGACATGCAACGGCAAAACCTTTGAGAGCGAACGCACCGATTAAAAGCAGAGGGGAACGGACGAGAAGCAGGGCGGCGTAGTATCCAAGCATCCCCACGACGCCAACGAGACCGCTTGTCTTTCGTCCAAACCTATCAGCAATATAGCCAGTGGGAACTTCGAGGATGAACTTGCTCACTTGATATGCAATCATCATGCTAGAAATCGCCACTATCGAGAATCCGACGAATTCAAGGTAAACCGTCAGAAAATACAAAATAGTGCTGAAGTTCGACAGAAAAACGAACGTCATATAAAGCAAAACCGTACGGTTTTTCATGCTCCGCCCTCCAAGAGTCAGCAATCTAAATCGAAATCTTGGAAAAGCATGAGGGCAAAGCCATCAGTCATGTGTTACAAGGCGTCAACATTCACTTGACGACACGAGGCCAAATGGCCTCACGAAGCGAGATGACGCAATAGGTGAAGAAATACCGTCTGGTGTCGATCGGTCCAGGCATTTTGTCGATAGCAAAAGTAGATGGGCAAGGCTACGTCATGTGAGGCTTCGATGGAGCACTCGCTTACTTCCAATCCATTTGATGCGAGAGAAGAGCCAGAAAAACTCAATATCAATCCCCCGGCTTGAAGAAACTCAGTCTGCGCCCTGCTTCCGTATTCGACATCACGGAAGCGAAAATTAACGAGCTGGGCTTCAGGACATTGATTGATTGCATTGAGACAGGGTGACAAATTAATGGGAACAGCGAGCCTGCCGCTCAGCAACTCACGAACGGTCATAGCACCCACAGATTGATGACCCGCTGGGCATGAAAGAACCTTGAGCTCCTTTTCACCCAAGTATTTCGAAGAAAGGACACCGTCCCTTGGTTCCTCAAATGAGATGGCCGCATCCGAAATGCCAAGCACAAGCGATTCAAAGCATGTTGCCGTTGGCTGATGCCACACATCAAGATGAATCTGAGGGTGCGAGCTTTCAAACGAGTCGTACCAGTTTTCGGAAAAAAGGCGCCCCCGCCCGTGAAGACAGGGGGCGTAAAGACGGAAATGGCCGTCGGGCGAAACGCCGCCGTTCCCCGATTGAGCGTACTTTTTGAGATCGTCGACTTGCGCCAGGATCACGCGTGCACGACGCGCAAATTCTCTGCCCGCCGGAGACAAAACAGCCTCCCCCGCCGATCGGTCGAGCAAAACAATCTGATACTCAGATTCCAACTTTTTTATTGCCGACGAAACGGCCTGCGGACTCACGTGAACGGCGCGAGCTGCTTTGCGCACGCCGCCATAGTTCGCTACAGCTTGAAGGTATTCGAGTTGAGAAAGCTGCATAGATTACTCCAAAGGCAGCCAAGTCGACGGCCTACGCGCCCTCAGATGAGGTTCTCGCCCAGGTTCTTGCCACCGAGAACGTGCATGTGGAAGTGCATGACGGTCTGACCGGCGTTAACGCCCTTGTTGGAGATGACGCGGAAACCGTCCTCCAAGCCCTTGGCCTTAGCGACCTCCTGGATGGCGTGAGCCATGGCGCCCATGGTCTCGGCCGGTACGTTGTCGGCGATGTCGCTGTAGTGCTTCTTGGGGATCACGAGCGTGTGGACCGGCGCCTGGGGATTGAGGTCGTCGAAGGCGATGACTTGGTCGTCCTCATAGACAACGGTCGAGGGGATCTCGTGGTTGGCGATTTTGCAGAAGATGCAATCACACATGGTTGGTTCCTTTCTCACAGACCAAGGTAATTATATTTGGTCAGGATGGTTAGAACGAGAGGTTGTCGTCGGTGTTGGCGGCTTCGCCGTCGGCGAGCACATCGTTGCCGTCGACGTCCTTAAGAAGCACCGAGACCTTCTGCTCGGCGCCGGCAAGACGGGCGCGCAGGCTCTTGAGCAGCTCCACGCCGCGGGTGTAGCCCTCCAGGGACTCCTCGAGCTCTAGGTCGC
>URAQ01000130.1 GCA_900545875.1 uncultured Collinsella sp. | reverse complement strand
GGAAAAAAGAGCAAGCGCTTGGATTTGGATCACACGCTCGTGGGCTATGAGCTCACGGCGGGGGAGCGCCCGGACCATTTGGTGCTCATGCTCGACACCCATGCCGACAACGAGGGCTCCATGCGTCCGGAAATTTTGCTTTCCGCTGCTGATGTTTTGTTGCAGGGCTTGACCCCGGGCGTGGATGCACCTATTGTTTCCACCGGTATGCAAGACCTCGTGACCATCTGCTCCTACGATGTCGAGCGTCAGAATCAAGCATGCGAGGACGACGAGGGCCGACTCGTCAGCACCATACCTGTGCGAACTTGTGGATTTGCTCCACATACTCGTTGACGGGGGTATTTTCGCCTGCTACTATATTCGGCTGTTGCACTAACTGATGCATGAAGGGCAAGTAAACATGTACGCAATCGTTAACACGGGCGGCAAGCAGTACAAGGTCGCCACCGACGATGTCATCACCGTCGAGAAGATCGAGGGCAATGAGGGCGACAAGGTCACCCTGCCGGTTATCTTCCTCAACGATGGTAAGAAGATCGTCACCGATCCCGACAAGCTGGCCAAGGCCAAGGTTACCGCTCAGATCGTTGAGCAGTTCAAGGGCGAGAAGCAGCTGGTCTTCAAGTTCCACAAGCGCAAGCGCTATCGTCGTCTGAAGGGTCACCGTCAGCAGCTCACCAAGCTGAAGATCGTGAAGGTTCAGGCTACCTCCCGCGCCAAGAAGGCTGTCAAGGCAGAGGCTGAGGCTGTTGCCGAGGCTCCCGTCGCCGAGTAGATTACACTCGTAACGAAAGAGTAGGTATACACAATGGCACACAAAAAAGGACTCGGTTCCTCCCGTAATGGCCGTGACTCCCGCGGTCAGCGCCTTGGCACGAAGCGCTATGCCGGCCAGACGGTAACCACGGGCACGATTCTCGTCCGTCAGCACGGCACGCACATCCACCCGGGTGAGAACGTTGGCCGTGGTAAGGACGACACGCTGTTCGCGCTGGTCGACGGTACCGTTGAGTTCCACAAGGGTATCAAGCACAGGGTCAGCGTACGCCCGCTCGCGAACGCGTAATTCACCCTTCATAGAGCACATATGTGGGAGGCACTTGAGTTTTAGGATTCAAGGGTCTCCCTCTTTTTTGTAGGAGGCGATTCTGTTGTCACAGTTCACCGATATCAGCCGCATTAACGTGTGCGGCGGCGACGGCGGAGCCGGATGCATGTCGTTTAGGCGCGAGGCATTTGTCCCCAAGGGCGGCCCCGATGGCGGCGACGGCGGTCGTGGCGGCAATGTCGTCATCCAGGCCGATGCTCAGCTGTCTTCGCTGATCGATTACCGCTTTAAGCATCACTTCCGCGCCGAGCGCGGCACGCACGGGCAGGGTGCCCGTCGTAACGGTAAGAGCGGCGAGGACCTGATTCTCAAGGTCCCTATGGGTACCGTGGTGCGCGAACTCGATCCCGAGACGCAGACCCCGATGTTCGAGATTGCCGACCTGGTGCACGACGGCGAGCGCGTCGTCGTGGCGCCCGGCGGTGCCGGCGGTCTGGGCAACACACACTTTGTGACGTCGGTGCGTCGCGCTCCGGCCTTTGCCCAGCTCGGCGAGCCTGCCGAGGAACACTGGATCGAGCTCGAGATGAAGCTTATGGCCGATGCCGCGCTTGTGGGCTTTCCCTCGGTGGGTAAGTCATCGCTCATTGCGCGCATGAGTGCCGCCCGCCCCAAGATTGCTGACTACCCGTTTACCACGCTCGTGCCGAACCTCGGCATGGTGCGTGCCGGTGAATATTCTTACGTCGTTGCCGACGTCCCCGGTCTTATCGAAGGCGCGAGCGAGGGTAAGGGCCTGGGTCACCAGTTCCTGCGCCACATTGAGCGTACGGCACTCATCATGCACGTCGTCGATATGACGGGTGGTTTTGAGGATCGCGATCCGGTCGAGGACTATCGCATCATCAACCGCGAGCTCGAGCAGTATGGCGCCGAGCTTTCGGAGCGTCCGCAGATCGTCGTTGCCAACAAGTGTGATGCGCCGGGCACGGCCGACAAGATTGCCGACCTTAAGCGTGCGGCGCTCGACGATGGCCATATGTTCTTTGCCGTGTCTGCTGTTACGGGCGCCGGCCTCAACACGCTGATGCTTGCCGTGGGCGAGCAGGTGGCTAAGCTTCGCGCCGAGCTGGCGGTCTCTGATGAGCCGGTCGATCTGCGCGACGAGGAGTGGGAGCGTCGCCGCCTGCAGCGCGAGAAGCGTTTCCGCATTGTTCGGGAAGAGCCCGGTGCCTTCCGCGTGGTCGGTCGTGCCATCGAGCGCATGGTCATCCAGACCGACTGGGAAAACGAGGAAGCCGTCATTTACCTGCAGCATAAGTTTGCGCGTATGGGTGTTGACGACGCGCTCGAGAAGGCCGGTTGCCGTGCGGGCGACGAGGTCCGCATTTGCCAGCGCGCTTTTGACTTTGAGGGCGCCGAGGACTTCTCGGAGTACGAAGAGCTCGAGGATGCTGGCGAGGACGTTGCCGTCGAGGCCATTGACGTGGCCGATGCTGCGGATGAGGGCGTCGAGGTTGTCGATGCGGCGGATGCCGAGGACGATGCCGAGACCTCGGAGGGCGAGTAAGCCATGTCGCTGCGCGGTGGAATCGGTCTGCCCGAGCTTCCTCTAGAGGACGGGCAGGAGTTTAGGCTCGGCATTATGGGTGGCACCTTTGATCCCATCCATTACGGGCACCTGGTGACCGCTGAGCAGGCGCGTGAGTCCCTCGACTTGGATGCCGTGCTCTTTATGCCGGCGGGCACGCCTGCCTTTAAGCTTGACAAGCCGGTGACGCCTGCCGAGGACCGTTATGCCATGACGGTCCTCGCCACCGCCGCGAACCCGGCCTTTTTGGCGAGCCGGTTCGAGATCGACCGCCCGGGCGTAACCTATACGGCTGATACGCTTCATGCCCTTCGTGACTTTTACCCGCCGCAGGTAAAGCTCTACTTTATTACGGGCGCCGATGCGATTATCGATATCGTGACCTGGCATGATGCCGAACGAATCGCTGAGCTTGCTACCTTTATTGCGGCGACACGACCGGGCTTTGATATCGATACAGCGCGTGCCCGAATCAAAGAGTCGGGGCTGCCGTTCGACGTGCGCTATATTCAGATTCCGGCGCTGGCGATCAGCTCGACGAACATTCGTAAGCGAGTTGCCCGCGGCATGAGCGTGCGCTATCTTACGAGCGAGTCCGTGCTCGGCTACATTCGCAAACGCAGGCTATATGCCGATTTGGGCCAAGAAGATTTTGAGTGATGGGGGTCTACGTTGTCGGTAGAGGATCAGTTTGAGGGCGATGAGCGCGCACTGCTCAAGCGCATTCAAGAGCTGCTCGATGTTCGCATGAAGGATAAGCGCAAGCGCTATGTGCATTCGCTGGGTGTTGCCGAGACCGCACTTCATCTGGCCGAGGTCTACGGCGTTGACCGCTTTGATGCCGCTGCTGCCGGTCTGATCCACGACTGGGACAAAGTGCTCTCCGACGACGAGCTGGTTACGCGCGCTCTGCATTACGGCATTAAGATTGCCGGTTCTCCTTCCGCCGCGACGCCGCTTTTGCATGGTCCTGTTGCCGCCTATGAGCTTCCGCAGCTTTTCCCCGAGTTGTCGCCGGCCGTTTTCCAGGCTGTCGACCGTCACACCGTGGGAGCTTGCGACATGACGCCGCTCGATATGGTGGTCTTTGTGGCCGATGCCATCGAGCCCAACCGCCACGGCGACTATGCGCATGCGCTGCGCAAGATGGTGGGGGAGTCGACGCTCGATGAGTTGTTCTTCTCCTGTTTTGCGCAGGGTTTGGTCTATGTGATTCAGTCCGGGCGCTATCTTTATCCCACGGCTATTTCGATTTACAACCATTACGCCCAGCTGCGCTAGCTCGGGCTGTCTAGAAAGAGGTATTCCATGGCCGACGAGACCATGACCGACGAGCAGATTCTTGAAGGTGTGGAGCACAAGAGCTTCGTCGCCACGTCCGACCGCACTGCCGCCTCGCTGTCTGCGAGCGGTGTCGCCGCCGAGGATGTCGCCCGCGCCGCCGCGCAGGCCGCCTACGACAAGAAGGGCGAGGACGTTCAGGTGCTCGACCTGACCGAGCTTTCCGACGTATGCGACTACTTTGTGCTTGCCACCGGTACCAACAACCGCCAGGTCGATTCTATCGTCGACGAGATCGAGGAGAAGGTCGCCGAGGCTTGCGGCGAGCACCCGTTCTCCATCGAGGGTCGCGAGCAGAAGACCTGGATGCTCATGGACTATGGTTCGGTTGTCGTCCACGTCTTCACTCCCGAAGCCCGCGACTTCTACCGCCTCGAGAAACTCTGGGGAGACGCCCCCCAGCTCCCCCTCAACCTCCTCTAGTAGCTCATTTGAGACGGGGTTAGCTACCCTCACGCATATCGCCGGGCAGTTGCGGTTTTCCGCACCTGCCCCGCTTTCTTTTTGCCCAAAGGCGGTTAATCGTTGAAACGGGATTGGCGGCCGAAGGAAAGGGCGGTGTCGCCGAATTTGTCTCGGACGGCGTCGATAGCGACCGAGAGGTCGCGACGGTCGCTCGATTGGGCTCCGCGGTCGTCGACTTCGCAGAACAGGTCAGTCTGGATGCCGCCCTGATGGTCAAAGTCGCTCATGCCGATGCCTGCTAAGCGAACGTGCATTCCTTCCTGCCAGATGTTGTCGAGCAGTTCGAGCGCAACTGCTACGAAGATGTTCTCATCGTCGGTCGGATGAGGCAGCCGGCGCTGTGCCGTACGCCCGCTGCCATACGAATACTTAAGCTTGAGCGTTACCGTGGCACCCGTCAGCCCCTGACGGCGCAGGCGGCGTCCCACTGACTCTCCCAACAGCGCAATCGCCGCCTCAATATCCCCACGCTCAGTTAAATCTTTAGCAAAGGTGCGTTCATTGCTGATCGACTTGACCTCGCGCTCTTCATCGAGGCTCGTGACTTCGGAGATTTCGAGTCCCAGCGCACGCTGGCGCATGCGTTCGCCGTTGACGCCAAAAATAGAGGCCAAGGTGGATTCCGGTGCACGTGAAAGCTCGCCGAGGGTGTAGATGCGCATGCGACGCAGTCGCTCCTCGGCCGAACGCCCGATTCCACTCATGGCAGATACCGGCAGCGCGGCCAAAAACCGCTGTTCCGTACCGGGGCGCACAATGGTCAGGCCAAACGGCTTGTCGCGCTCGCTTGCGATTTTGGCCACGGTCTTGTTGCACCCAACGCCGATGGAGCACGTCACCCCTAGCGCCGCAACGCGGTCGCTTATGCGCCGCGCAACCAGCAGCGGGTCCTCGGGCGCAAATCGCCCCGGCGTAATATCGATAAAGGCCTCGTCGAT
>URAQ01000129.1 GCA_900545875.1 uncultured Collinsella sp. | reverse complement strand
GACTTGCAGCGACGGACCTCAGGACACTCTTACACCACGTCTGCGCGCGCGACCCATAGGGACGCCCCTTTTTTGCCGGTTGTCTTCAAGACTGTCCCCAACAGCCAGGTTGTGGCCACTGGCGGGCCTATGCTGTTAGATCGAGTTCGTAGAGGAAGCTTTCGCGCGGCATGTCGTGACGGCGCTCTTCGCGGTTGGCGCGGTGCGTGGCCGCGCGCTTAAAGCCGTGCAGCTCGTAGAACTTCCACGAGCAGTTGGAGTCGGTGTACAGGTGCGCCCTTGTCGCCCCGCGCGAGGACAGATACGAGACCGCGGCATCGAGCAACACCGAGCCAACGCCCAGGCCGTGGACGTCGCGATCAACGGCAAGCAGCGTGACCTCGTTGTCGTGCGGTAGCGGGCTGCTCTCGAGTAGGCGGTTGTTGGTTCGGATGGTTGCGCGCACAAATGAGAGGTACTCGGCGCAGGCATCGGGCTCCAGCTCGCGCATCTGCGATAGCAGCGCGCGTTCGGTATCCATCCAATGTTCCTTGACGGTGGCGCCGGAGCTCTGCCCCGCACGCGCGAGCGCAATGCCACGCGCCTGACCGTCGATTACGGCAACCTGCGAAAACGTCGACGACGAAAGGCAATAGGCGAGGTCGCACGCGGCCTCAAGGCGGTTGTACTCATCGTTATCCGAATTGTTATGCCAAAGCTGCTGCAGAATCAGCGTGATGGCGTCGAAGTCTTCGGTATCAAACGGTCGGTAGAGAACCCGCGAGACCATGGTGCCTCTTTCTTTTGCGGATGCATATCGAGCACAGTTCTACCACGCCATTGGCATCTAATTATGGTGCCCCTGTGTTCCATGAACTCACCGTGCCCATCCCCTCCGCTCGCAAACTTTTTCTGCACATGCGCCCGTTGCGGGGTGCATCGATGCGCTCGATGCGCTACATTGAATCAGTATTTTCAATGCCGCTGCGCGAGCGCTGCAGATCGACGTATCACCGACTCACAGAGCACGGCGGCGTACCAGACAGGAGGACTGCATGGGATCTGATGTGAAGATCGCACGCGCGTTGATCTCGGTTACCGATAAGACGGGCGTCGTCGATTTCGCACGGACGCTGGTCGATGACTTTGGCGTCGAGATCATCTCTACGGGCGGCACGGCTCGTGCCATCGAGGACGCGGGCGTTCCCGTAACCCCCATCGAGGAGTTCACGGGCTATCCCGAGATGATGGACGGCCGCGTCAAGACGCTGCATCCCAAGGTTCACGGCGCACTGCTTGCCCGCCGCGATTCCGAGCAGCACATGCAGGAGGCCGCTCAGCACGGCATTAAGCTGATCGACCTGGTCGTCGTCAACCTGTACGAGTTCGAGAAGACCGTCGCCAACCCCGAGGTCACCTTCGCGGATGCCATCGAGCACATCGACATCGGTGGTCCTTCCATGCTTCGCTCTGCCGCCAAGAACGCCGCGAGTGTTACCGTCATTTCCGATCCGGCCGACTACGACGCCGTCTTGGCCGAGATGCGCGAGACGGGCGGCTGCACCACACTTGCCACCCGTCGTCGCCTGCAGGTGAAGGTCTACCAGACCACCGCTGCCTACGATACGGCTATCTCTCGCTGGCTCGCCGCCCAGGCAAGCGACGTGGCGGATACCTCCGCCAAGCTCGAGATTTCGCTGGAGAAGGTCGATGACCTGCGCTATGGCGAGAACCCGCAGCAGAAGGCCACGGTCTATCGCTTTGCCGAGGGCTGCGGGAACACCGCGAGCTCGCAGTTCCCGCTTGTGGGCTCCGAGCAGATCCAGGGCAAGCCGCTCAGCTATAACAACTATCTGGACGCCGACGCCGCTTGGAACCTGGTCCGCGAGTTCGACGAGCCGGCCTGCGTAATCCTCAAGCACCAGAACCCCTGCGGTTCCGCCGTTGCCGAGGACATCACGGCTGCCTACGACCGCGCCTTCGCCTGCGATCCCAAGAGCGCCTTCGGCGGCATCATTGCCTGCAACCGCGAGGTCCCCTTTGAGCTCGTCGAGCACTTTGCCGATCAGAACAAGCAGTTCGTCGAGGTCATCATCGCCCCGAGCTACACCGCCGAGGCGCTCGAGCGCATGGCCAAGCGCCCCAACCTGCGCGTGCTGGCTACCGGCGGCGTGGATCATGGCGCCCAGGTCGGGCTTCGTTCCATTGACGGCGGCATGCTCGTCCAGGAGGTCGACCATGTGACCGAGGACCCCGCGACCTTCACGTTCCCCACCGACCGCAAGCCCACCGACGCCGAGATGGCAGAGCTCGAGTTTGCCTGGAAGGTCTGCAAGGGCGTCAAGTCCAACGCGATTCTGGTCTCCAAGGGCAAAGCCGGTATTGGCATGGGCCCGGGTCAGCCCAACCGCGTCGACTCCGCGCTGCTGGCCTGCGAGCGCGCCGAGGACTTCTGCGAGCGCGAGGGCGTGGAGAAGGGCGGCTTTGCCTGCGCAAGTGACGCGTTCTTCCCGTTCCGCGACAACGTCGACGTGCTTGCCGCACACGGCGTGACCTGCATCATCCAGCCCGGCGGCTCCAAGCGCGACGACGAGAGCATCCAGGCCTGCAACGAGCACGGCATCGCGATGGTCTTTACCGGCGCCCGCCATTTCCGCCATTAGTCGAGAACGCCGAAAAAATAATCTTTGCAAAAGACGGCTGCTCCGTTTGGAGGGCCGTCTTTTTGGTATAAGAGGACGGAATGACTAACACGAAAGGTACAACCATGCCCCAGATTGATGACGCCGAGCTGTTTGGCAATGCCGAGGACCAGCGTGCGTACGAGGACTTTTGCGCTAATCAGGAGGCGGTCGAGAAGTTCACGCTCGACAAGCCCGCGCTCGTGTGCCGTTGGCGCATATCCAACAAAAAGGTGCCCATGCTCAACCGCCACATCCGTGCGCTGTCCGAGCGCGTGGTGCAGGGCGAGCCTCTCACTAACAACATGCTCAGCTGGGCCAAGCAACACGTTGAGTGGTCGCTTGCCGAGGGCGACTACACCGCCCACGACGGCGTGCTCATGCTGGTGATCGATGTGAACGGCAATGCCGCCATGACGGTGGGGGAGTACGAGCCGCTGGCCGACACGTCGGCCAAGGCACTGCGCGCCCGTTCTGCCGAGGCCCGCTCCGAGGCCGACGAGACCGGCGTGGCACCCGAGCTGCTCGCTGCCGTCAACAACGGCGAGCTGGCCTTTGTGGCGCCGGCGGACGAGTGCCTGTGCGGTACGGCGACGCTCATCGAGCAGCTGGCCCAAACCAAGGACATGCCGGTCACGCGCGTGGATATCCCCGCTCAGCTCAAGGGCGCACTGTTCCTGGTGAGCGACGAGCACGGCGTGGTTTCCGCCACCGACGCCGATGCCGCCGAGCCCGACGCCGCCACGGTCGCCTTCTTTGCCGACGGCTACGAAAAGCTCCGCGCCCGCCGCTAAATGATTTATCTGGGACGGGGATTAAACAATCATTTTGAATCCCGCGCCCGTTGCGAGCGAGGGCGTGCCGAACGCTTTCGTTCGCGAACAGTTCTGTCACCTTGTTGCCGCGCGAGACGCGTGCCGGCGACTTCGCGGCAATAATGGCTGTAAGACAACTAAGAGGGGAGCGGATACGTATGGCATTGATCTATATCGTCGAGGACGACGAGCCCATTCGTCGCGAACTCGGTGACATCCTTGCGCGTGCCGGCTTTGAGGTCGAGGCCTGCGAATCGTTTGAGCATGTTTCACGCGACATCTTGGCCGCTGCGCCCGATCTTGTACTGCTCGACCTTACGCTCCCCGTCAAAGACGGTCAGCACATCTGCCACGAAGTTCGCCGCGAATCCGAGGCTCCCATCATTGTCCTCACCTCGCGCACGACCGAAATCGACGAGGTCATGGCCATGACGCTCGGCGCGGACGATTTTGTCTCCAAGCCCTACAGTGCGCGCGTGCTCGTGGCACGCATCAACGCGCTGCTGCGCCGTACCGCGGCGGCCGGCGAGCGCAGTACCCTGGTCCACAAAGGGCTGGAGCTCGACCTCGCGCGCTCCATGGTCACCAACACGGCAACCGGCGACAGCACCGAGCTCACCAAAAACGAGCTTCGTATCCTCTCGCTGCTCCTGAGCCGCGCGGGCAAGATCGTCTCGCGTCCGGCCATCATGCGGGACCTGTGGGACTCCGACGCCTTCGTGGACGACAACACGCTTACCGTCAACATCAACCGCCTGCGCACCACGCTCGAAAAAATCGGCATCAAGGGGTATTTGACGACGCACCGCGGCCAAGGCTATTCGGTCTAGGGGCCGGCTATGTCGTTTGGCAAGTTCTTTAAAGATGCGCTGCTTCCCATCGCCGTGTGGACCTGCGGCGTGCTGCTGAGCTGCTTTGTGCTGACGGTCGCCGGCGCACCCGTTTCTATCGTGGTCGTGGCGGTTGGCGTGTCCTTTATTTTCGGTATGCTCGGCATCGTGATCGAGTACGCTCGCCGTCGCCGTTTTCTGCGTCAGTTGGAGCGCGCGGCAGAGGAACTCGAGAGTCCCGCATGGGTGCAGGAGATGGTGCAATGCCCGACCTATGCCGAGGGCGAGCTTGAGTACGAGGTCTTGCGCCGGGTGGGCAAAGCTGCCTGCGACGAGGTTGCCGAAGGCCGGCGCCGGACCGATGATTATCGCGACTATATCGAAAGCTGGGTCCACGAGGCCAAGTTGCCTCTGGCGGCAGCCCATCTGATTCTTGAAAACCTGGACGGCAGCGAAGACGATCTGTCGCGCGTAGACGACCTCGGTCGCGAGCTTGCCCGCGTGGAGCGCTATATCGACCAGGCGCTGTACTACGCACGCTCGGAAGTCGTGGAGCGTGACTACCTGATTCGCCGCTGGGATCTTAAGACCCTGGTGACGGGCGCGATCAAGGCCAACGCGCGTGAGCTCATCGCGGCGCGCGTGGCCCCGGTGTGCGAGAACCTCGACTTTGAGGTGTTTACCGACGAGAAGTGGATGACGTTCATCCTGGGCCAACTTATCCAGAACAGCGCGAAGTACGCCCAAGGAGAGGGTGCCGAAATCGTGTTTACGAGCAGACTGGTGGATGAAGGGCGCGCGACGGAGCGCGTAGAGCTCGAGGTCCGTGACGACGGCTGCGGGGTTGAGCAAGCGGAGCTGCCGCGCGTCTTTGATCGTGGGTTCACGGGTGACAATGGACGCACGGGCAAACGCGCCACGGGCATTGGCCTGTACTTGGTCAAGCGCCTATGCGGCAAAATGGGGCTTTCCGTGCGGGCGGACGCGCGCCCGGGGGAGTTTTTCGCCGTGACCATCGGGTTTCCCACCAACAAGATGCATTACTTCGAATAGGCGTGCGCGGAGCCTGAATCCATGTGGTCCCGATGACGATCTGGGGATTTCGCAAAAGGTATCAGGATGTATCAATCACGTTGTGTAGTT
>URAQ01000128.1 GCA_900545875.1 uncultured Collinsella sp. | reverse complement strand
GCTGGTTTGACGGCCCTATCGCCAACTATGCTTCGCGCGTCAACGGCCTCACCGACATCGCCGTGACCAAGCTCGACGTGCTTTCGGCCTTCGACACCATCAAGGTGTGCGTGGCCTACGACGTCGATGGCGAGCGCTACACGAGCGTGCCCGAGCATCAGGTGCGCTTTGAGCATGCCAAGCCCATCTACGAGGAGCTCCCTGGCTGGAAGTGCGACATCACCGGTTGCCGCAGCTTTGACGAGCTGCCGCAGGAGGCTCAGGACTACGTGGCGTTTATCGAGGATCTGGCACACACCCGCGTGACGTTCATTGGCGTTGGCGCTGGTCGCGAGCAGATCATCAACCGATTCTGGAAGTAATCGGGACTATTTGGTTATTGCGATATACCCCTTTGCAGCCCAAGCGGGCGGCCGAGGGGTATATTTGCTTGCAAAGGGCTCGCGCGGAGCGAGCCGTTAATCCATAGAGGAGGCACCCTTGAAGGCGGACACTCAAACCATCGACATCCTGTTGTTGGGCAGCGGCGGCCGTGAGCATGCTTTGGCAGCTAAGCTCGCAGCATCACCGCGCGCCGGCAAGCTCTACATTGCGCCGGGTAACGGCGGCACCGCGAGCTGCGGCGAGAACGTTGTTCTCGACGACTGCGATCCTGCAGCCGTGGCGGCGTTTGCGCAGAGCCACGGATGCGGACTCGTGGTAATTGGCCCCGAGGCTCCGCTCGTGGCGGGCGTGGCCGACGCCGTGCGCGCGGCGGGTATTCCCTGCTTTGGCCCGGGTGCCGAGGGCGCCCAGATGGAGGGCTCCAAGCTGTTCTCCAAGCAGCTCATGGAGCGCGCCGGTATCCCGACGGCAGCCTACGGCTCGTTTACCGACGAGGCTTCGGCTCTTGCCTACGTGCGCGAGCAGGGCGCCCCGCTGGTCGTGAAGGCCGACGGCCTTGCCGCGGGCAAGGGCGTTATCGTGGCGACCGAACTTGAGCAGGCCGAGGAGGCCGTGCGCGAGTGCTTTGGCGGCACCTTTGGCGATGCCGGCAGCACCGTGGTTATCGAGGAGATGCTCGTTGGTCCCGAGTGCTCGCTGCTGGCCTTTACCGACGGCAAGACCGTGCGCCCCATGGCCACCTCGCAGGACCACAAGCGCGCGCTCGAGGGCGACCTTGGTCCCAACACCGGCGGCATGGGCGTCTACAGCCCGGTGCCCATCGTGACCGACGAGGAGCACGACACGATGGTGAAGGTCATGGAGCAGACCGTGGCCGAGCTCGCTGCCGAGGGTATCGACTACCGCGGCTGCCTGTACGGCGGCTTTATGCTCACGCCTGCCGGCCCCAAGGTGCTGGAGTTCAATGCCCGCTTTGGCGACCCCGAGACGCAGGTCGTGCTGCCGCGCCTTAAGAACGACCTGGTCGAGGTCATGCTCGCCTGCGCCAACTGCGAGCTCGACCAGATTGAGCTCGACTGGCGCGACGAGTGGGCCGTGGCCGTTGTCCTGACGAGCGCGGGCTACCCCGGCAGCTACGAGAAAGGCAAGGTCATCACCGGTATCGCCGACGCCGAGGCCATGGAGAACGTGACCGTGTACCATGCCGGCACCGCCGTGGTGGACGGCCAGCTCGTGACCAATGGTGGCCGCGTGCTTGCCGTGACCGCTCTGGGCGACACGTTCGAGAACGCTCGCAACCTTGCCTACGAGGCCTGCGAGAAGATTGATTTTGAGGGCAAGACCCTGCGTCACGACATCGGCCTGCGCGCGCTGCGCGGTCGCGACGCCTGGGATGCCTAAAATCCGAGAGGAATGAGACGGATGGACGAGAAGAACGAAGAGCTCGTGGACGCGCAGATCGTCGAAGAGGACAGCCGCATGTATGGGCACGCCGAGGGCGAGCCTGGTGGCGAGGTCGCTGACGAGCCGGCGCTGGTGTTGGGCGATGACGACCCGCACGATGCCGAGCTGCACGAGAAGATTCTTTCGGAGGAGTGCGCCTGGAAGGGCAAGATTCTCGACGTCCACCGGCTTGAGGTTGAGCTGCCCAACGGTCACCGCAGCGCCCGCGATATCGTTCGCCATCCGGGTGCGGCGGCCGTTGTGGCACTGACCGAGAGCGGCAAGATCGTACTGGTGCGTCAGTACCGCACCGCCATCGACCGCGTGACGGTCGAGATTCCTGCCGGCAAGCTCGACCCGGGCGAGGACCCGCTCGATTGCGCCAAGCGCGAACTGCATGAGGAGACGGGCTTTAGGGCTGGTCGTATTCGCTTTTTGACGTCGATTGTCACGTCCTGCGGTTTTTGCGATGAGATCATCCACATCTACTTGGCTACCAAGCTTGAGTTCGACGCGCCCAACCCCGATGATGACGAGTTTGTCAACGTGGACCTGGTGCCGCTGCACGAGCTGATCGACGCCGTGCTCGACGGCAAGATCGAAGACGCCAAGACCGTCGTGGGCGCGCTTGCCTGCGACAGCATCGCGCACCGCCTTGGGGGCACGGAGCTTTAACGAGTGGGGATAGCCCTGGGACAAGTGCTACTGATTGCTTTGTCCCAGGGCCTTACGTTGCTGATATTTCTTTGAGGATCACATGCTGAAGAGGTTTCTTTCGTATTACGAGCCCCAGATGGGGCTTTTTGTTGCTGATACTGTTTGTGCTCTGGTGCTTGCCGCCATTGACCTTGCTTTTCCTATTATTCTGCGCAATTTGACCGGTGGGCTATTTACTCAGGGTCAGGCTGCCATTATGCAGGCGCTCGGCATGATCGCGGTGGGCTTGGTGCTGATGTATGCCGTCCGCTGCGCCTGCCGCTATTTTGTGAGCTATTGGGGTCACGTGATGGGCGCGCGTATGGAGTCCAAAATGCGCGAGGACCTGTTCGACCAGTATGAGCGCTTTAGCTTTGCGTACTTCGACCGCAACAGCTCGGGCGACATGATGAGCCGCGTGGTCAACGACCTGTTCGATATCTGCGAGGCGGCGCACCACGTGCCCGAGTGGATCATCATCTGCGGCATCGAGATCATCGGCTCGTTTGTGATCCTCTTTACCATCGCCCCGGTGCTGGCGCTTGCCATGGCTGTGGTGACGGCGGCGTTTGCGGTCATCATGTTTTGGCAGAACATGCGCATGCGCGAGGTCTTTAGCGACAACCGCAAAAAAATCAGCGGCATCAATGCGCAGCTGCAGGATTCGCTGGCGGGCATGCGTGTGGTCAAGAGCTTTGCCAATGAGGAGACCGAACGCTTCAAGTTCCGCGCCTCAAACAATCGC
The DNA here is from genome assembly GCA_900545875.1 of uncultured Collinsella sp. Taxonomy (GTDB): domain Bacteria; phylum Actinomycetota; class Coriobacteriia; order Coriobacteriales; family Coriobacteriaceae; genus Collinsella. Next base: position 2,190 of record URAQ01000128.1, on the reverse strand, counting down.
TATCTTTCGTCCAAGGAGAACATGTATCACGCCATGGGCGTCTATACCGCGACGTATGGCCTGCTCTCGGGTGTGCTCTATGTGATCGTGGTGCTGCTGGGCGGCTGGCTGGTCGCCCAGGGACAGCTGCAGGCGGTCGATATGGCGACCTTTGCACTCTATATTTCGCTGTTCTGCACGCCGCTCGAGACGCTCGTCAATTCGGCCGAAACGTATCAGAAGGCTATCGCCGGCTTTAAGCGTATGGACGAGGTGCTCTCGACCGCGCCGGATATCCAGGACAAGCCGGGCGCTACGGATCTGCAGGTGACTGCCGGCGCCGTGGAGTATCACGACGTGTGCTTTAACTACGAGGATGTCGAGCTGGGCGAGGGCTATGCCGACGAGCGTCCCGTTATCGACCATATGGATCTGTCCATCAAGCCCGGGCAGACCATCGCTTTGGTTGGCCCTTCGGGCGGCGGCAAGTCCACGACCTGTTCGCTGCTGCCGCGCTTTTATGACGTGGCTGCCGGCTCCATTAGCATCGACGGCCAGGACGTGCGTGATGTGACGCAGCAGAGCCTGCGTCGCGCCATCGGCCTGGTGCAGCAGGATGTCTATCTGTTTGACGGTACGATTGGCGAGAACATCGCCTACGGCAAGCCGGGCGCTACGGCGGAAGAGATCGCCGAGGCGGCCCGTCGTGCCAACATCGATGCCTTTATCGAGTCGCTTCCACAGGGCTATGACACGGTCGTGGGCGAGCGCGGCAGCCGTCTTTCGGGCGGACAGAAGCAGCGCGTTGCCATCGCGCGTGTGTTTCTCAAGAATCCCAAAATCTTAATCTTGGACGAGGCGACGAGTGCTTTGGATAACGAGAGCGAGGAGGCGGTGCAGGAGTCGCTCGAAGAGCTGGCACGCGGCCGTACCACAATCATCATCGCCCACCGTCTCTCGACCATTAAACACGCCGATGAGATTGCGACCGTTGAGCATGGTCGCGTTGTGGAGCGTGGCACGCACGAGGAGCTTCTCGCCCGTGGCGGCACCTATGCCCGTTACTATCGAATGCAGTTCGAAGGTGCGCGTGCGCACGAGCTCGACTGATTGATATGACAGGAAGTTTATGGCTGACAAGAACCCTTTGACTCCGGAAGAAGTGACGGAGTTATTCTCCGAAATCGATGCATCCGGCGTCTTGGATCCCACGCTCGCCAAAAAGCGTACCGAGCGCATGCGTGAGAAGGAGGCTGCGGCCAAGCGCGGTGACAAAGCGGCGCTAGCGCAGCTGCGCAGCGAGGACCGCGCGAGCCAGGCAAAACATATCGACCCGCTGTCCGAGGACGATCCTTCGGGCTCGCAGGTGAGCCATACCATTACGAAGACCGCGATGGCCGTGGTCATCGGTATTTTGGTGCTGATCGTGGGCATGCAGATTGGCTACGGCGTGATGCGTCGTCTGAACACCGCCAACCTGTCCGAGAGCGTTTCGGTCGATACCGTTTCGACGGCGCTGAAGGGTGGACTTGAATGGGGCAACGGCTTTACGCAGTTCCCGCTCGACTTTACCGTCGATGAAGCCGATGAACGCACGGGCACGGTCGAGGTGACGGTGTTGGACACATCGTCTGCCAACGAGCTCGAGCTGCTGTCCAACGGGCAGATTCAGGCCGCGGCGCTTGCGACCAACGCGTTGCTCAACGATAAGATCGACCGCGTGGTGTATAACGTGCATGCCTATATCGACGAGGACAGCAAGATCCAGCACGACTCTTTCTTTGGCATGTTCCCCGCACAGGGCCACCAGAGCGCCATTCTGACGTTCGTGTGGACCAAGAGCTCATCGACCGCTACGAACATCGACTGGAAGATGCATATCGTGAGTATGGATGACACCATCGCCGAGCGCATTCAAAAGCAGGTGAACTCGGTGTCGTCGCTGATTGAGGACCCGTCGGTGAGCCAGACCAAGATTGACGAGGAAAAGGCCGAACGTGACCTGGAGCATCGCCTGCACGGTCGCGAGATCTTCCGCGGTGGCAAGCCCGACCGCACGCCGTCCGATCTGCTGGAGCAGGACAAATAAGACGCCATCATCCCGCGTGAGCCAAGCGCCCGCGCGGGATGATTTTTCTGGGACGGGGATTTAAAAAGGCTCTGTTAGACCAGGATTGACATTCCGCCCCGTCATCTTCTTGCGATTGCACA
>URAQ01000127.1 GCA_900545875.1 uncultured Collinsella sp. | reverse complement strand
GCAAGGGCGCCAAGGCCGGCTGGGTAACGGCGGAGTACGCCATGCTGCCGGCATCGACCGGCAAGCGCTGCAAGCGCGAGCATGCCAACCGCAAGGGTCGCTCCATGGAGATCGAGCGCCTCATCGGCCGCAGCCTGCGTACCGTCGTCAACATGAAGGCGCTCGGCGAGTACACCGTCACCGTCGACTGCGACGTGATTCAGGCAGACGGCGGCACGCGAACGGCGAGCATTACCGGCGCCTGGGTGGCACTGCACGACGCCCTTGCCATGTGGGTCGAGGCGGGTAAGCTCGAGCGCATCCCGCTCACGGGCCAGGTCGCCGCGATTTCCATGGGCGTTGTCGACGGCAACACCCTGCTCGACCTGGATTATTCCGAGGACAGTCACGCCGAGGTCGACATGAACCTTGTCGCCACCGATACCGGCGAGATGATCGAGCTCCAGGGCACTGGCGAGCAGGCGCCCTTCGACCGCAAGCGCCTCAATGCCCTGCTCGATTTGGGCGACAAGGGCATTGCCGAGCTCATCGAGCTCCAGCACCAAGCCCTCGCCTAACCTGCCAAAAAGGGACAGGTTTATTTTGGCAGGTTTTATCTGCGGAAACGCTGAACTGTAAGGCTGCTGCCGCGCGAGGGGAGGGGCTTGAGAGCCTAATTACCTTTTGTGTGGCGTTGTTATAAGAACAAGGAGACCATTCATGGCGCTTGAGAAGATCGACATCGACACCCTCGACCCGGCGGCGACCATCGTCGTGGCAACGGGCAACGCCCACAAGCTCACCGAGATCGAGGCCATTTTGGGCAAGGTTATGCCCGAGGTTCGCTTTGTGGCGCTCGGCCAGCTGGGCGATTTTGAGGACCCCGAGGAAAACGGCACGACGTTTTTGGAGAACGCCATCATCAAGGCGCAGGCTGCCGTCGAAGAGACGGGGCTCATGGCCATTGCCGACGATTCGGGCCTGGTCGTCGACGCGCTGGACGGTGAGCCCGGTGTGTATAGCGCGCGCTACGCGGGCGTTCACGGCGACGATGCCGCCAACAATGCCAAGCTGCTCGTGAATCTGGAGGGCGTGGCCGACGAGGACCGCACTGCGCGCTTTATGAGCGTCGTCGCGCTCATCGACACGGACGGTTTGGTCACCTATGGTGAGGGCGCCTGCGAGGGCGTTATCGCGCACGAGGGCCGCGGCGATCACGGCTTTGGCTACGACCCGCTGTTCCTGCCGGTCGACACGCCGGGCAAGACCATGGCCGAGCTGACGGCGGACGAGAAGAACGCCATCAGCCATCGATTCCATGCGCTCGAGCACCTATCCGCCAAGCTGACGTGCGAGGAGTAGACCGTGCGCGCGGTGGTGCAGCGCGTGCTTAACGCCGGCGTGACGGTCGACGGCGAGTGCGTGGGCAAAATTGGGCGCGGCTATCTAGTGCTGCTGGGCGTGGGCCACGGCGACACGCGCGCCGAGGCCGATAAGCTGTGGGGCAAGCTCCGGGGCTTGCGCATTAACGAGGACGAGAACGGCAAGACCAACCTGGCACTTGCCGATGTCGACGGCGAGGTTCTCGTGGTGTCGCAGTTCACGCTGTTCGCCGATTGTCGTCACGGCCGCCGTCCATCGTTTACGGATGCTGGCGCCCCCGATGTTGCCAACGAGCTCTACGAGTACTTCCTGACGCTCGTTCGCCAAGATGTCGAACACATGGCGCACGGCATCTTTGGCGCCGATATGAAGGTCGACCTCGTCAACGACGGCCCATTCACCATCGTCTTGGACACCGATAGTCTGTAAGTAGTCAATTTGGGACCGGGCTTTTTTAGCTACTTGCGTATGGCCACAACAGGGTGCTATAGTATTAGAGTTTTGTCTATCTTAGGGGTATTATCCCCTTTTTGAATTGCACCTTCTGGAGGCCCTGTTCATGGAAGAGATGGAAGTCAATCACGTCGACGACATTCACGAGAAGCTGACCGATATGGTGGGCGATCGCGTTAAGGTGAAGGCCAACATGGGCCGCACCCGCGTCGTCGAGCGCATGGGCACCATCAAGAGCGTCCATCCGGCAGTCTTTATCGTCGAGGTCGACGAGCGCCGTGGCCGCAAGTCGCGTCAGTCCTACCAGTATATTGATGTTCTCACCGGCCAGGTCGAGCTGTTCGACCCCGAGAGCGGCGAGCACATTTTTACCCCGCTCGGCAATCAGCTCGAGGAGCACTAGCGGTGACCGATTGGTCCCTGACCCTTTCCGCGCCGGCAAAGATCAACCTCTATCTGGGGGTTCATACCGAGCGCGACGACCGCGGCTACCATAAGGTCGATTCCCTGATGGCGGCCGTCGGTCTTGTCGATACCGTTACGGTTACGCCGGCACAGGCGCTGACCGTCCAGACGATTCCGGCATCCGACTTTCCCATGCAAAAGAATACGGCGTATCGTGCGGCCGCTGCTATGGCCGAGCATTATGGTCGCGAAGCCAATGTCTGCATCACGATCGAGAAGCGCATCCCGTTGTGTGCCGGCCTGGGCGGTCCTTCGACGGATGCCGCGGCGGTCATTGTCGCCATGGCAGAGAGTTGGGGCATCGACCGTGCCGATCCCGCGCTGGACAACATCGCGCGCGGCATTGGCGCCGACGTTCCCTTCTTTTTGCATGCCAGCCCTGCATTTTACGTGGGTGGGGGAGACGTGCTGGCAACCGAGTACCCCGCACTTCCCGCGACACCCGTCGTGCTGGTCAAGCCGCGCGAGGCAAGCGTTTCAACAATTGAAGCCTATCGACGTTTTGACGAGACCCCAGCGCCTGCGGACAAGCCCGGAGCGATTGCATCTGCCCTTCGCTCGGGAGACGCAGAGGCGGCCTACGCGCTCGTCCACAACAACCTGGGTGTCATTTCCGCGCAGATGGAGCCGCGGATTCAAACGGTGCTCGACTGGCTTCGTTCGCAGGACGGTACCATTGCCGCAAACGTGTGCGGTTCGGGTGCCTGCTCGTTTGCTCTCTGCGATACTGCCGCCACGGCAGTCAATCTTGCGGCAGCCGCTCAACAAAACGGCTGGTGGGCTTATGCAACGGAGCTCGTTTCCGACACGGTTCGCATTGAAGCGCCAAAGAAGTAAAAATTTCTCTGGCACACGACGGAAATCTTTGTTACTATAGTCGAGCTAACGGGTTGTGGCTCAGTTTGGTAGAGCACTGCGTTCGGGACGCAGGGGTCGCTGGTTCAAATCCAGTCAACCCGACCAGAGCATGAGGAGGGACCGCTTCTTGCGGTCCCTTTTTTTAGCTATTGTTGTGATACCGCGATACCCGCGGTATACTCATTCGAGCTTGTCTCGCTGTATTGTGGAGGTCTACATGTTTGGACTGAGGGCTCCTGAGCTCATCATTATTCTCGTCGTTGTCCTGATTATCTTTGGGCCCAAGAACCTGCCGAAGCTCGGCAAGTCCCTCGGCTCTACCGTCAAGAATATCCGCGAGGGTATGGAGGGCGACGATAAGGGCGAAACCAAGCAGGCCGAGGACGTTGTGGTCGAGGAGTCCAAGGAGGACAAGGAGATCGCAGAGCTCGAGGCCAAGCTCGCTGCTGCCAAGCAAAAGAAGGCAGAGGACAGCGACGCGGACGCAGAGTAGTCCCATCCCTTTGGGGTGAGCACCTGACCGGCTTGCCCGCAGGCTAGCCGGTCTTTTTCGTTTTTGTTGACAGTTGATCGTTACATCATAGTTGGGGAGATATCCGTATGGACGCAAGCCAGATCGTACTGACCGCTGAGGGCCGCCAGAAGCTCGTCGAGGAGCTCGCTTGGCGTGAGGGCGATTACGCCAAGGAGATCGTCGAGGACATCAAGGAAGCCCGCGCGTTCGGCGACCTTTCGGAGAACTCCGAGTACGATGCCGCCAAGGACAAGCAGGCCCAGAACGCCGCTCGTATCGCCGAGATCCAGGCCATCCTCGCCAACGCTCAGATCGCTGCCAGCACGGGCGACCTGACCGTCTCCATTGGCTCGACTGTTACCCTGGTCGACCCCAACGGTGAGCTCATCGAGGTCACGCTTGTCGGTACCACCGAGACCAACTCGCTCGAGCACAAGATTTCCAACGAGTCTCCGGTCGGCCACGCCATCATTGGTCATGGCGAGGGCGACTCCGTCGAGGTCGTTACGCCTTCCGGCAAGACTCGCGTCTACACCATCGCCAAGATCGCACGCTAGACCACGGTCCCGCGTAAAGGTATGTTTTCGCTCCCTGGGACCGAATCCTGGGGAGCGTTTTAGTTTGAGGAGCTAACTATGGCAGAAAACCAGAACGCCGCCGATCAGGCATCGACGCTCAACGACGAGCGCGCCACCCGCCTGGCCAAGCGTGCCTCCCTGTTCGAGGCGGGCCAGAACCCGTATCCCGAGCACTCCGAGATTGAGGACTACGTCGTCGACATCGAGACTAAGTACGCCGAGCTCACCGATGGCGAGGACACCGAGGACGTCGTGAAGATCGGCGGCCGTGTGGTTGCCAAGCGCGGTCAGGGCAAGATTATGTTCATCGTCGTGCGCGACGCGACCGGCGAGATCCAGCTGTTCTGCCGCATCAACGATATGGACGAGGCCGCCTGGAACACGCTCAAGGCACTCGACCTGGGCGATATCCTGGGCGTAACCGGCGTAGTCGTGCGCACCAAGCGTGGCCAGCTTTCCGTTGCCCCCAAGAGCGCGACGCTGCTCTCCAAGGCCGTTCGCCCGCTGCCCGAGAAGTTCCACGGTCTCTCCGACAAGGAGACCCGCTATCGCCAGCGCTATGTCGACCTGATCGCCAACGACGACGTTCGCGAGACCTTCCGCAAGCGTTCGCAGATTCTCTCCACGTTCCGCCGCTTTATGGAGTCCGATGGCTACATGGAGGTCGAGACCCCCATCTTGCAGACCATCCAGGGCGGCGCTACGGCTAAGCCGTTCATCACGCACTTCAATGCGCTCGATCAGGAGTGCTACCTGCGTATCGCCACCGAGCTGCACCTCAAGCGCTGCATTGTCGGCGGCTTTGAGCGCGTGTTCGAGATCGGCCGCATCTTCCGCAACGAGGGCATGGACCTCACCCATAACCCCGAGTTCACCACCATGGAGGCCTATCGCGCCTACTCCGACCTCGAGGGCATGAAGGAGCTCGCCGAGGGCGTCATCAAGGCCGCCGCGCGTGCCATCGGACTGGAGGGCATGATCGATTACCAGGGTCAGGCCATCGACTTGTTCTCCCCGTGGCCGTCTCGCCCCATGACCGACGTCGTCTCCGAGGTTCTGGGCCGCACCATCACCATCGATACGCCCGTTGAGGAGCTTCGCGCCGCTTGCGACGAGCATGACATCGAGTACAAGCCTGAGTGGACCGCCGGCAAGCTCATCGCCGAGCTGTTCGACGAGCTGGGCGAGGCTATCCTCATCAACCCGACCTTCGTCGTGGATTACCCGGTCGAGGTGTCCCCGCTGGCCAAGCGCC
>URAQ01000126.1 GCA_900545875.1 uncultured Collinsella sp. | reverse complement strand
CTGGAAGCGGGGGATATCCTGCTCGCCATGGGCAACAGCGATGTGCCGGTCGGTCAATATACGCAAAAAATCCTTGCCTACTATGGCCTGGATGAATCAGCGCTCACCAATGCACAGTGTATCACCTACGGCAGCAACGTCAAAGAGGTCACCACTCAGGTCAGAGAGGGCAGCGTGGATGCGGGCGTTATTTACTGCACGGACGCTTACAGCGCGGGCCTGACCGTTGTCGATGAGGCGACACCCGAAATGTGCGGACAGGTCATTTATCCGGCGGCCGTGCTGCAAACCTCCGCGCATCAGGATGCGGCGCGGTCTTTTCTGGACTACCATGGAGCCCTTGCCGAACTGACCCTCGTCGGCCAGGCGCTCGGCCTCGTCGGCGGTGAGGTCCTCGAGCTCCTCCTGGTTGGGCTTGCCAAAGTTGATGGCGACGTGCTCGACGGCGGTCAGCAGGAACAGAACGTCGGCGTCGCAGTCCTCGGCCAGCAGCTCGCCGCCCAGGTCCTTGTCGATGACGGCGGGAACGCCCTTGTAGCAGCCCTTGTTCTCGTAGTCGCGGACGACGGGGATGCCGCCGCCACCGCAGGCGATGACGATAAACTCGTTGTCGAGCAGGTTGAGGATGGAGTCAGCCTCGACGATCTTCTTGGGATCGGGGGAAGCAACGACGCGACGCCAGCCGCGGCCAGAATCCTCGACGAAGACCTTGGAGGGATCCTCGGCCATGAACTCCTTGGCCTGCTCCTCGGTGTAGAAGGGGCCGATCGGCTTGGTCGGGTTCTTGAACGCGGGATCGTCGGGATCGCACTCGATCTGGGTGACGACGGTGGCGGCGTGCCAACGCTTGTAGCGCTTGTGCATCTCGCGGCCGATGCCCTGCTGCAGGTGATAGCCGATGTAGCCCTGGGACATGGCGCCGCACTCGGGCAGGTCCATGGAGGGGGTGCCGATGGCGTCGTGGGCGGCGGCGAAGGCGTTCTGGATCATGCCGACCTGCGGGCCGTTGCCGTGGGTGATGATGATCTCGTTGCCCTGCTCGATGAGGCCGAGGAGAGCGTGGGCGGTGTTGCTCACGGCCTCGATCTGCTCGACGGGGTTGTTGCCGAGGGCGTTGCCGCCGAGGGCGACGACAATACGATCGGGCTTGCCAAGAGGCTTAGACATTGCTGGAATCCTTTCTGTAAAAGGCCTACAACCCATTAATAACCCGCGTCCGTGCGATACGCGAGTTTATTAGGGTTTATATTCTCTTTATCGCTCATTTTATTCATTTTGGAAATACCTAAGCGGCGAACGGTCGATTTTACCCGCTCAGCGTAAAGAAGCCCAGTTCAGGTATATCTACGCCATTTACGTGCAACTTTATTTAAATAGAGCAGGGATTAGACCAGATTATGCAAACTATATCTTTGCTAAACACAAAACGGACAGCGCAATATCTTACTCGCACTATACGCGATTCTATACATTAATTTGACGAGTATGCATCCCTGCAAAAACATGGGGCTTTTCATCCAACATAAGGGATAGCCGATCGCGCTTCACCCCGCGGCAAGCGACTGCGAGTTCGCAGTATGGAACTTTACCGTCGGCTTCTGCATGAACGCTGCCGACGCCCTTTCGCTCCTGCGCGCCCAAGCAGCCGAGAACGCTAACGGCGCCACTGCCAACCTGGCCACCCTCAACAACGGCGCTGCCAGCCTTTTCGCAAAGTACCGTGCTGGCTCGCTGGCTTTGAGGCCTATTCGAACCTTTGCTATCTCCCAATTTTTGTATATTTTCGACATTATTATCTGCCAATTTTTGTATGATTTTAGGCGATTCTATCTGTCAATTTTTGTCATTTGGAGGTTTAATGCTACGCCGTAAGGTCACTGATAAGCTTTTGAGCTGGAAGAATAACTCCAATAAGGCATTACTCGTTACTGGTGCGCGTCAGATTGGCAAGAGCTATGCGATTCGCGCGTTTGGAAAAAGCAACTACGCGTCGTATTTTGAGGTCAATTTACTACTCGATGTCGAAGCAAGGAATGCACTTGTTGGCGCAAAGAACTCCGTTGACTTTATCAACCGCGTAGCCCTTCTTGCGGATGCGCCGCTTGTTGAGGGCGATACGCTTGTCTTTGTCGATGAGATTCAGGAGTATCCGCAGATCGTTACACTCATGAAGGCATTGGTCGAGGATGGGCGCTTTAGCTATGTCTTCTCGGGGTCTATGCTTGGGACTGAGTTTAAGGGGATCTCTTCTTTTCCGGTGGGGTATGTAGAGCACATTGTTATGCGCCCGATGGATTTTGAAGAGTTTTGTTGGGCAAACAGCGTCAGCGAGAATGTGCTTGCAGGCATTCGCAGCTGCCTTGTCGAGAAACGTCCTGTCGAAAACTATATTCATGAGGCGATGCTCAAGAACTATAGAGCTTATATCGTTTGCGGCGGTATGCCGGAGGTCGTTCAGAACTATATTGATTCGGGTTATTCGCTCGTGAGAACACGTGAGCTTCAAACCCAGCTGGTCGATCAGTACAAAAGCGATATCTCAAAATATGCATCGACTCGAGCGTTTAACGTTCGGTCGATTTTTGAGCAAATTCCCGTTCAGCTTGAGGCGGAGTCTCATCGCTTTGTTGTTTCGTCTCTAGGCGAGGGAGCTCGTCTTCAAAAATACGAGCAGGATTTCCTATGGCTGGTGAACGCAGGCGTTGGATTGATGGTCCCCCAGGTGACGGAGGCCCGGAGTCCTCTTAAGAGGACAGAGAAGGCAGCCGCCTTCAAACTATACGAGTCCGATACAGGAATGCTCGCATCGCGATATCCCGGTAGCACGGCACGCGCTGTATATCTAGATATGAAAACCCCCAACCTCGGCGGTCTCTATGAGAACGTGGTCGCGCAGGAACTCGTTGCCCTTGGGGCGGATGCATGGTACTACCAAACGCGTGAGGTCGGTGAAGTTGACTTTGTGATCGAAGGCGCCCACGGGCATGTTGTCCCAATCGAGGTCAAATCGGGCAAGAAAGTTCGAGCGCACGCGGCCCTCGATCGTCTGATGAGTGTGGGCGAGTACAAAATTCCCGAGGCCGTTGTACTAAGCCACGAGAATCTCAGCAAAGAGGGCAAGGTTCTGTACGTTCCAATCTACATGACGTTTTGTCTCGATGAGTTTATGGAAAAGGATGACCCCAATAACGATTTCTCGTTCGCACCCATATCTCTCTAGCCATTTGAATCCGCAATCCAGCCCCGTCCACACATCAATGCATTTCCCAAGGCGCTGCGCGTTTCGCGCCAAAGGCGCGAAAAAGCAAAGGGATAAGAAGCCGCAACAACCACGCCCCCATCCATCCCCAAAGTGGCGCGAGGTTTCGCGGCAAAGCCGCGAAACAGCGAAGGGGACGGAATGCCCGACCAACTACGTCCTTCATCCGCCCACACAATCCAAGGACGTAGTCGTAGCAGGATCTGAGGGCTGACCTTCGCGGACACTCCGCAGGACGAAAGAACCCCCGCCGCACATAATGCGCAGCGGGGGTTCTTTCATGTCCGAGGACGTCCGCGAAGGTCAGCCCTCAGATCCTGCGGTGGGAGACCTAGGCCTCGTTATACACCGTTTTGAGCTTCAGCAGGTGCTGATAGCGGTCCATAGCAGCCTGCTCATTCTCCTTGAAGAGCTCCTCGGCGCGCTCGGGGAAGGAACGCGTCAGCGAAGCGTAACGGGCCTCGTTCATCAGGAACTCCTGATAACCGCCCGCGGGCTCCTTGGAATCGAGCGAGAACTTCTTGCCGGCAGCAGCCTCGGGGTTGAAGCGGAAGAGGTTCCAGTAACCGCACTCGACAGCCTTCTTCATCTCGGCCTGGCAGTTCTGCATGCCGCCCTTCTTGATGGAGTGCATCTCGCAGGGGCTGTAGCCGATGATGAGGGACGGGCCGTCGTAGGCCTCGGCCTCGTGAATGGCCTTGAGGGTCTGAGCCGGGTTGGCGCCCATGGCGACCTGCGCCACGTAGACGTAGCCGTAGCTCATGGCGATCTCGGCCAGGGACTTCTTCTTGGTCACCTTACCGGCAGCGGCGAACTGAGCGACCTGGCCCAGGTTCGAGGCCTTGGAGGCCTGACCGCCGGTGTTGGAGTAGACCTCGGTGTCGAAGACGAAGACGTTGACGTTGTGGCCGGAAGCCAGGACGTGGTCCAGGCCACCGAAGCCGATGTCGTAGGCCCAGCCGTCGCCGCCGAAGATCCAGAAGGACTTCTTGGTGAGGTAAGCCTTGTCGGCGAGGATCGCCTTGGAAGCGTCGCAGCCGCACTTCTCGAGCTCGGCAACGTAGGCAGCGGCAGCGGTCTTGGAGGCCTCGGCGTCGTTGACGGAGTCGATCCAAGCCTGGCCGGCAGCCTTGAGCTCATCGGACGGACCATCGGCAGCGATGATGTCCTGGGTAGCGGCGATCAACTTGTGCTGGACGGCCTCGTAACCGACGGCCATGCCCAGACCGTGCTCGGCATTGTCCTCGAACAGGGAGTTGTTCCACGCCGGGCCGTGACCGTCCTTGTCCTTGCAGTAAGGAGCGGTGGCAGCGGGGTTACCCCAAATGGAGGAGCAGCCGGTGGCGTTGGAAATGAACATGCGGTCGCCGGCGACCTGGGTCACCAGACGTGCATAGGCGGTCTCGGCGCAGCCGGCGCAGGAACCCGAGAACTCCAGGTAGGGCTGCTTAAACTGGCTGCCCTTGACGTTGGCCGCGATGAGCTCCTTCTTCTCGGAGACGTTCTCGACCATGTAGTCCCAAACGGGCTGCTGGTCCATCTCCTGCTCGGTGGGAACCATCTCGAGGGCGCCCTTGGGGCAAACCTTGACGCAGTTGGTGCAACCCATGCAGTCGAGCGGGGACACAGCCATGGTGAACTTCATGCCCTTGGCCTTGGGGCCCATGGCGTCGAGCGTGCGGGTAGCCTCGGGCGCGGCGGCAGCCTCGTCCTCGGTCATCGCGAACGGACGGATGGTGGCATGCGGGCACACATAGGCGCACTGGTTGCACTGGATGCACTTGGTCTCGTCCCAGTGGGGAACGACCACGGCGACGCCGCGCTTCTCGTATGCGGAGGCGCCCAGCTCAAACTGGCCGTCGGCGCAATCGACGAAGGCGGAAACAGGCAGGCTGTCCGTATCCGGTCCGCTGCCGGAGGAGGAAAGACAACGGGAGGATGAAAGACAGCGGGAGGATGAACTGGAGGTGGTGATAACGCACGACCGGCTGATGGACTTCCTTACAAGCCGGGAAGATTCCGCAACGGAAAAAGACGGACAGCCCGTTTTGAAAAGTTATTATGACAGACAAAGCGGGCTTTGGGGATTGAGGCGCGGGGAGAGGATGACGGTAAGGCCCCGGTATCCGGAAGTGTTTGATATCTGTGGAGACCGGGCGGCAGTGAGATTCGGGAATAACCGGGCAGGTGTGGTGAATGAAACCGGACAGCCCGGAATACAGCTGGACCGCTGCCGGAAAATGAAGTTCATGAAGGGGGATCTGCTTGCCGTGACAGACTGTGCGGGCAATGAATCTTACATCGACCTGAAGGTAAACAGAAC
>URAQ01000125.1 GCA_900545875.1 uncultured Collinsella sp. | reverse complement strand
CGAACTCAATGCCCTGCTCGCTATAGAGCTCGAGCGCAAAGTCGATGAGCGACGTGGGGTCGATCGGCAGACGGTCGCGAAGGATGTTGATGATGCCGATGGCGGCACGACGCAGCGCGTACGGGTCGGAAGAGCCGGTCGGGGGCTCGCCGATGGCAAAGATGCCGGCAATGGTATCGAGCTTGTCGGCGCAGGCCACGATGCAGCCAGCGGTGCCCTCGGGGAGCTCGTCACCGGCAAAGCGGGGACGATAGTGATCGCGAATGGCGTGGGCGACCTCGTCGTTCTCCCCCATCGCGATGGCGTAGTAACCGCCCATCACGCCCTGCTGGCTCGTGAACTCGACGACGGCGTTGGACACCAGGTCGGCCTTGCACAGGTGAGCGGCGCGGCCGGCATCGGCGGCCAGGTGGGCACCCAGGTGAGCCTCGCGGGCAATAGCGAGCGCGAGCTGCTCAATACGCTCGGACTTGGCGAGCACGCTGCCGAGCTTCTCCTGGAAGGCGACCTTGGCCAGACGCTCGCGGAACTCGTCGAGGGAGATCTTCAGATCCTCCTCGTAGAAGAACTTGGCGTCATCCAGGCGGGCGCGCACAACGCGCTCGTTGCCGTCGATCACGCGCTCGGCGTTCTCGGGCTTGCTGTTGGAGACAATCACGAACTCACGCGTCAGCTTGCCCTCGCCGTCATAAATCGGGAAGTAGCGCTGGTTGGTGAGCATAGACTCGCAGATGATCTCGTGCGGGACCTTGAGGAACTCCTCATCGAAGGTACCGACGAGCACCGTCGGCCACTCGCAGAGGTTGATGACCTCCTCGAAGACCTTCTTGGGCGTATCGACGTGGCAGCCGGGGCGCGCAGCCTCGACCTCGGCGATTCCGGCAAGGATGGCCTCGCGACGGCGCTCGGCAGAGAGCACGCCGGCGTCCTCGAGCACCTGCTCGTAAACAGCGGGGCTGGCGACCACATGGTCACCGGGGCCCAGGACGCGATGGCCGCGCGTGGTGTTGCCGCTCGTCACGTCGGCAAACGACACGGGCACGACGTCCTCGCCCAAAAGGCAGCAGATCCAGCGGACCGGACGTACAAACGTGGCGTGCTCGTGGCCCCAGCGCTGAGAGCGGTAGTTGGGCCATTGCAGGCCGGCGATGGTCTTCTCGCACAGGGCCGTCAGGATCGGGGTGGCCGGGGCGGAAGGAATGTTCTTCTCGGCAAAGACGTACTCACGGCCGTCGGCGTCCTCGCGACGGACCAGATCCTCGGCAGCCACACCGCACTTGCGGGCGAAGCCCTGGGCGGCCTTGGTAGCGTTACCGTCGGCATCAAAGGCGATGTTGGCCGCGGGGCCACGCTTGACCTCGTGAACCTCATCGGTCGCGGTGGCGACGTCGGCAACGAGCGCAGCCAGGCGACGCGGGCTCGAGATCACGCGCACCTCGCCGTGGGCCAGACCTGCCTCGTCGAGACCCTTGGCGATCATGGAGCCAAGCTGCTTGACGGCATTGTTCAGCGGTGCAGAGGGCATTTCCTCCGTACCGATCTCAAACAGGAAATCCTTAGCGTCTGCCATGGCTTACGCCACCTCGCCTTCCTGATCGGCATTCTCGTTGATTCCGGCGACCTCGGCCATATAGGCCTCGCAGCACGCCTTGGCGACGGCGCGGACGCGCAAGATGTAGTTGGCGCGCTCGACTGCGGACAGCGCACCGCGGGCATCGAGCAGGTTGAAGGCATGGCTGCACTTCATGACGCAGTCATATGCCGGCAGCGGCAGCTTGCGCTCCAGGCAGGAGTGGCACTCGGCCTCATAGTCGTCAAACTTCTGACGCATCATCTCGACGTTGGCAACCTCAAAGTTGTAAGCGCTGAACTCGCGCTCGTTCTCCAGGAACACGTCGCCGTAGGTCATGGGCGTGCCGTCGGGCAGGTAGCTCCACACCAGGTCGTAGACCGAGTTGACGCCCTGGGCGTACATGGCGATGCGCTCCAGGCCATAGGTGATCTCGACGGGCACGGGGTCGACCTCGATGCCGCCCACCTGCTGGAAGTACGTAAACTGCGTGACCTCCATGCCGTTGAGCCAGACCTCCCAGCCAAGGCCCCAGGCGCCCAGGGTCGGGCTCTCCCAGTCGTCCTCGACAAAGCGGACGTCATGGTCGTTGGGGTCCAGGCCAATGGCGGCCAGCGAACCCAGGTAAAGCTCCTGGGCGTTGACCGGCGAGGGCTTGATGAGCACCTGGAACTGATAGTAGTGCTGCATGCGGTTAGGGTTCTCGCCGTAGCGGCCGTCAGCGGGACGGCGGCAGGGCTGTGCATAGCAGGTGCGCCACTCGGCGGGACCGAGCGAGCGCAGCGTGGTCGCGGTATGGAAGGTACCGGCACCGACCTCGGAGTCATAGGGCTGCATAATGACGCAGC
This sequence comes from uncultured Collinsella sp., assembly GCA_900545875.1. Taxonomy (GTDB): domain Bacteria; phylum Actinomycetota; class Coriobacteriia; order Coriobacteriales; family Coriobacteriaceae; genus Collinsella. The sequence continues at coordinate 3,171 of URAQ01000125.1, read as the reverse complement.
CCTGCTCGCCCCAGTACTGCTGGAGGCGCAGGATGATGTCTTGGAAGGAAAGCGATGAAGCGTTCATGCCTCTAATATCCCCTCGTCGAAACGATTACACGGTTAGGTACTATAGCGGTTTTTAGTCGATAGCGCCGATACGGTTGAGCGGCCAGTAGCGCACAAGCGCCACGGCGATCAAGTCGGAGCGGTCGACCGGGCCAAAGTAGCGGGAGTCAGCAGAGTTCTCGCGGTTGTCACCCATCACCCACACACAGTCGTCAGGGACGGTGTAGGGATAGCTCACCTGAGCGCCGGGGGCTTGGACCGAAAGCGGCCAGCTCATGCCAGTCGTATAGTCCTCGTCGAGCGCCTGGCCATCGACGACGACCTTGCCGTCCTGCAGGTCGACCGTCTGGCCGGCCGTGGCAATAACGCGCTTTACCAGCACGTCATGCTCGGACGTGGCATCGGGGTTGTGGAACACCACGATATCACCCTGTTTGACAGGTTGGCCGAGCTCAAGGCTCACCTTTTGCGCCAGGATCTGGTCGCCAATCTCGATCGTGGACTCCATGGAACCGGTGGGCACCACAAAGGGCTCGACCACAAACGAGCGAATCAAGAAGGTGGCGACCAGTGCGATCGCGACAACCACGATCCACTCAAACGCACCCTTTAGCACGGAATGCTGCGATGGAACCATTCTCACTCCTCGCTCTGCGAATACGACGCGTCCAGGATCTCTTGCGCATATGCACGCTCCTCGGGCGTAAGCCGCGCCGTCTCGATCAGATCGGGACGCCAGCGGCAGGTACGCTCGATGGCATTCTTGCGGCGCCAGGCATCGACCTTGGCATGATCGCCGCTCACGAGCACTGGAGGCACGCTCTCGCCATTGAACTCGGCGGGACGGGTGTACTGCGCGTACTCGAGCAGGCCGCCGTCCTCGGCGGTCGAGAACGACTCATCAACGTTGCTCATCTCGTCACCCAGGGCTCCGGGAATGAGCCGTACGACGGCATCGGCCACGACCATAGCGGGCAGCTCGCCGCCCGTGAGCACATAGTCGCCGATCGACAGACGCTCATCGGCATACGCATATGCGCGCTCGTCGACGCCCTCGTAACGGCTGCACACAAACAGCAGGCGCTCGCTTTTGAGCAGGCGCTCGGCCACATGCTGCGTAAAGGGCTCGCCGCAGGGGGTGAAGAACACCACGGTGGGCTTGGGACCCTCAGAGCTGATGGCCTCGATTGCCTCGGCAATGGGCTCGACCTTCATGAGCATCCCCTGCCCGCCGCCATACGGCTCGTCATCGACGGTGCGATGACGGTCGTGCGTCCAGTCGCGCAGGTTATACGCCTTAAAATCAAAAAGGCCGGCCTTACGGGCGCGGCCCAAAATCGACGTGGACATGACGGGCTCAAACATCTCGGGAAAGACCGAAAGGGTCTCAATCAGCATGCTGTCCTCCCTACTTGTCCATATCGATCAAGCCGTCCATAACGTGGACGGAAATTGTTCCTGTGTCGGGAAGATCGAGCACAACCTGCTCGATCACGGGAATCAGCACCTCGCCGTACCGATCGCCTTCGACAACCCAAACATCGTTGGCGGGCGTCGACATGATCTCGACAATCGTGCCGAGCGAACCAAAGCGCTCGTCGGTCACCTCGCGACCCATGAGGTCGGTATAGGCTGCGTCGAGCGAATCGAGCTCAAAGTCGTCACGATTGGCCAGCACATAGCATCCGGTGATGCCCTCAGCGGCCGTCAAGTCGTCTATGCCCTCAAACGAAACCAGATCGCCATCGCCCGTATCGGTGACGGACACGACCGTGCAAAAACGGTCGCGCTTGAGCGCCGGCGGCGTCAAGGCGACACGCATACCCGGCTCCAATACAGAAGGAAGCCCCCGCAGCGGCTGCGCGAGGACCTCCCCCTTCCTTCCGTGCGGCTTAACCACACGGGCGATGTTTTTGTACTGGGACCTCAAGGTCCTAGCCCAGAACCTCTACCTCGACAGCAGTGTCGAGGCGAGCGGCCAATGCACGGGCGAGCGTGCGAATGGCCTTAATGGTACGGCCACGACGGCCGATGACCTTAGCGACGTCATCCTCGGCAACCGAAACCTCAATCGTGGAGGCGTCGTCACCATCGATGACCTCAAGGCTCACGGAATCCGGGTCGTCGACGATCTGAACAACGAGATATTCGACGAGATCGGCGATGCGATCTGAGAGCATTGCCTCACCCTCGAGCTGTGCAGCGTCAACCTCAGGCACGATTTACTCCTCGGCGCCCTCAGCGGCCTCAGCGGCAGCCTTAGCGGCCTCGGCCTCTTTGGCGAGCTGCTTCTTGGACTTCTTGACGACGGTCTCGGTCTTCTCGCCCTCGTTGGCGGCCTTGACCAGAGCAGCGACGGCGTCGGTGAGCTGAGCGCCCTTGGACTGCCAGTCGGCGATCTTCTCGAGGTCGAGGTTGATGGTCTTGGGGGCGGTCATCGGGTTGTAGCGGCCAACCTCCTCGATGATACGACCGTCACGCGGGGCGCGGGAATCGGCGACGACGACACGGTAGTACGGACGCTTCTTAGCGCCGTGACGAGCAAGGCGAATCTTGACTGCCAAAGGAAACTCCTCCAACCAAGCAGCTTTAGGCTGCAACTACAAACAAACAGTTGAACATAATACGCCATCGACGCGGGCAGGTGAAGTCCGTGAGACCAACTTCTTCGGTGTAGTCGAGGGCAAATCCATATCTTAGACAAGAATTCGCGATTTGCAAGCACATACACGCACCCCACATGAGCTGCGCGGTATACTTATGACATGGAAAGACGCGAACATACATACGGTTATGAGGATACTGCGGGCGTCACACCGCCGCCCTGGACGGGTCCGGCGGTGGGTCTGATGGACCTCGATGCATTTTTTGCGAGCGTGGAGATGCTCGATCATCCCGAATGGCGCGGAAAGCCGCTCATCGTGGGCGGAGACGCCGAGTCACGCGGTGTTGTGTCCACGTGTTCATACGAGGCACGTCGCTTTGGCGTGCATTCTGCCATGGCCTCGGCCGAGGCGCGGCGCCTGTGCCCGCAGGCCATTTGGACGCACGGACACTTTGATCGCTACCGTGAGGTGAGCGCGCAGGTCATGGCTATCCTTGCCGATGAGACACCGCGCGTGG
>URAQ01000124.1 GCA_900545875.1 uncultured Collinsella sp. | reverse complement strand
ATGAAGTACAGCTTGACGCGACGCCAACCGGCCTCGAACGCGGCGCGCGTGGCGCGCTCGAGGTCCTCCTCGGTCACGTTCTTGTTGATGATGTCGCGCATGCGCTGGCTGCCGGCCTCGGGCGCGAACGTCAGGCCGCCCTTCTTATCGCCGGCGACCGACTCGGCCATATCCACGCCAAACGAATCCAGACGCTGCGACGGAATGGACACGCGAATACCCGTATCCTCCAGGCGACGGTTGAGCCTGCCGAGCACGTCGCGAATGCAGGAATGGTCGGTCGTGGAGAGCGAGGTCAGCGACACCTCGTCATAGCCGGTCTTTTCCAGACCCTGAATCACCGACGAGACGATCTGGTCGGCCGAGCGCTCGCGCACCGGGCGATACGTCATGCCGGCCTGGCAAAAACGACAGCCGCGGGCGCAGCCGCGCAGGATCTCGATAGACAGGCGGTCGTGGACCAGCTGCGCATAGGGCACGCACGACTGCGACAGCGGATTCGTGGCACCGAAATCCTCGACGACGCGCTTGTAGACCACGGTCGGCGCATCCTTGCCCTCACGCGGCACGGTGTAGCCATGCGGCGAGCAGGGCTCGTCGTGACGAACCTCATAGAGCGACGGCACGTAGTTGCCACCAATGGATGCAAGCTGCTCAACAATCTGCGCGCGCGGGACTCCTTCGTCACGCAGGCGGCGATGCAGCTGGCAGGTCTCGAGCAGCGATTCCTCGCCCTCGCCGATGAGGATGGCATCGAAGAAGGCCGCGTACGGCTCGGGGTTGTACACCGAGGGGCCGCCGGCGATGATGATAGGGTCGTCTTCACCTCGGTCGGCCGCTAACAGCGGAATGCCAGCGAGGTCGAGAGCCTCGAGGAAGTTCGTCACCGCCATCTCGTGCGGCACATGCAGACCGACGATATCAAACGAAGCGACCGGCGCTGCACCCTCGAGCGAGAGCAGCGGAATGCCCGCCTCGCGCATGGCGTCACCCATATCGGGCCACGGCACATAGCCACGCTCGCAGGAGATGCCCTCGGCCTGGTTAAGGATGTTGTAGAGGATGGCGATACCCTGGTTGGGCAGACCGACCTCGTATACGTCCGGATAGATCAGACAACAACGGTAATCGGCATCGGCCTTGGAAAGTGTGCCCCACTCGTGATCGATATAGCGACTCGGCTTCTCGACCTTGGCGAGCAACGGCTCAATTAAATGAAAACAGTCTTGGTATGCAACGCGCAACGGAAAACCCCTAAGCAGCGAGATCTGATGCGTCCTGATAGGACGCCATAGGACGGGTAGCGCCCGCGACCGTGGTCACCAGATCGCGAACGCGGGAGAACGTGGCAGTGACCACCTCGTTGGCACGGCTGTAGTCGACATCGCGCTCGTAGAGCGAAACGAGCGCACGGCCCATGCCATAGGTGCCCGCGGCAGCAGTGAGCGCCTTGACGGCAAACCCAATATGCGGCGTCTGTTTGACGAGCGCGCGGGTGACCGCGCGGATCACAAGACCGCCGGCAAGCACGCCCGCGACCTCGTAGCCGCGCTCAGGCTTAATGCCGCGTCCAAAGACGGCAGCGAGCTCAAAGAGCATGCCCACCTGCGCCAGCGCCATAACGGGATAATCGGCGCCTGGCAAAAACACCAGTGCACCGGTCGCCATATTGGTGAGCGCGCACGAGGTGATGATACGATTGGCCGCCGCGATGCGCATGAAGGCAAAGTTCGCCGCAAAAGCCGTTTCCTTGTCGGTGCGGTCGAGAATCCAGCGGGCAAGCGTCTCGAGCAGATACGTCTTATCGGTTGCCGCTACCACGCCGAGCATGGGCGTAGACTCCTCGATAAACGGCACCTCCACAGCAGACTCGGCAAGCACGCACACGGGTGCGCCGGCGATCACGAGCTCCTGCACGGCACTCTCCAAGCGATCGGAACCACACGAGAGCACCAGTACCACATCGGTATCGGTCTTTGGAGCAATTCGCTCCTCCCCCAGACGCTCGACGCGCACAATGCCCGAGGTCGTCTGCGGCACAAAGGCGTCACGCACCGTCTCGGCCAGAAAGCGCGAGGCGGACGAATCCAGATAGACCGAAACGCGCACCGGCGTATCGGAATCCTTCTTAACGGACGCGCCCATCTTAAAAGCGCGGGTCAGCTTATCTACGGGAATTTTCATGGCAAACCCCTCCAGCGGTTACGCGGCGCCCGAACGATGCCGCCATATGGATTGTACGATACCCACCGTCAGCAGCTGAATCATCATCGAAGACGAACCGAAGCTAATAAACGGTAGCGGAATACCGGTAATCGGCATCATGCCGATGCACATGCCGATGTTTTCGAAAGTCTGAAACGCCCACATGCCAACGATGCCCACACACGAAAGACGCAAAAACAGCGACTCACACTTAAAGGCGACGCGAATCGTCGAAAAGATCAGCAGCACGTAGAGGCACAGGAGCAAAAAGGAACCGCAAAAGCCAAAGGTCTCGGACAGGAAGGCGAAGACGAAGTCGGTGTGGAACTCAGGCAGAAAGCCGCCGGCCGACTGCGTCGCATGGCCCAAACCCTTACCAAAGAAGCCGCCCGAGCCAACGGCGATAAGCGACTGCTGCAGGTTGTAGGCATCGTCCGAATCGGCATTATCGGGGTCGATAAAGACCGTCAGACGGTTCATCTGATACTGCTTGATGAGCACATCGTGGCCGAGCAACGAATCAAAAACCGAATCGAGCGCCAGAACGAGGGCCACCAGGCCCACGAGCAGGGCCAGGGTCGACAGCACCCATTCGCGGCGTGCGCCGCTCATGCAGATGACGATGGCGCCCGAAACCAACACAACCAGGCCCGAGCCCAGGTCGCCCATGGCAACGACGGCCAAAAACGGAATGGACAGCATGCCGCAGAGCTTGACGTAGTCGCGAACGGTATCGATGCGACCGTTATACTGCGAGCCAAGCGTAGCAATAAAGAAGATGGTGATGAGCTTGGCAAGCTCAACCGGCTGGAACGTCAAACCGATACCGGGAATCTTGATCCAGCCCGTCATGCCCAGACCGCCCGTATAGGACAGGCCCGGAATCTTGGGCGAGAAGATCACGATCAGGTCGATGACGAGCAACGCCGTCGAAAAATTGGAAATACCGCGCAGGTCGGTACGCCAGACCAACACCGCCAGCACCGCTCCGATGCCGATTCCCAGCAGATGGCGTGAGAACGAAGCATCGGCCTTAAACTGCGAAGCCGACCAGATGATGATGGCACCGTAGGCGACGAGCGCCACAGTGGCCACGAGCACACCGATATGCACCTTTTGGCGAAACGTGCCGCGCGAGGCCGAAAGTTGCTTGTTGACGCGGTCCAGGCTGCTGCGAGAGCCGGTCTTGGTTGAACGGAACAGATCCGACGGAGAAAAATCCATCGCAACCTCCTATCGAACCGAAGAATCGCCCGAGGCCGAAGAGGTATCGGGCTCGTCATAAATCACGCCGAGCACGTCGCGCACGACATGCATCGCGGTATCTGAGCCGCCGCCGCCCTGCTCCAGGACGGTAGCGATGACATACTTGGGATCATCGGCCGGTGCATAGGCGCAGAACCACGCGTATTCGTCCTCGCCACTTTTCTCGCCCGTGCCCGACTTGCCGTATACCTGCGGCGTCAGGGTGCCAAAGTGAGCCGCCAGGGACGTCGATGCCGTGTAAATCACGTCATGCATGCCGTTGCGAACAAGAGCCAAATCCGAATCACTGTTGATCTTGGCCTCCAGGCGCTTCTTCTTGCCCTTGCCGTTGTACTTATAGGCATCACCGTCGCCATCGCGCGACACGGCAGACAAAAACACGTGAGGCACGTACTGTTTGCCGCCGTTGGCAAGACCCATATAGGCGCACGCCATCTGCAGGGGCGTCACCAGGATGTCGCCCTGGCCGATGGCAATGTTAGTCATATCGCCGGCATTCCACTTGCGGTCCTCGGCAGATGCGTCGGTGAAGTACGACTCTTTCCACTCGGCATCGGGAATACGGCCCGCGCCCTCACTCGGCAGATCGATACCGCAGGTCTTGCCTAGGCCCCAGCGACGAAAGACCTCCTGCAGGCCCTCGGAATGTTGCTCGTCATAGAAGAACGCCTTGCCCATGTCATAGAAGACGGGGTCGCACGAGTTGGCGATACCCGACTGCAGCGTCATGGTGCCGTGGCCAGACGTCAGCCAGCAGCGCTTGCCCCAAGCCTTGCCCAGGCCCGTCCAATAGCCCGTGCAGTTGGTTGTCTGCGTTGAAGTGTAGGTTCCAAACTCAAGACCGGCCAGTGCCGAGAGCGGCTTGATGGTCGAGGCCGACATGTACTGTCCGCTAATGGCGCGGTTGAGCAGCGGGTGCGAACCCTTGTCATCATTGAGCTCGGTCCACACGTCATTTGAGACGCCGCCGATAAAGACGGACGGATCGAACTTGGGCTCGCTCGCCATGCCCAGGATCTCGCCATTGTTGGGATCGAGACACACCACAGCGCCGTTGCCGGCATTGCTGTAGCCAGTGGTCTTGGCAAGCTCGATAGCGCTCGCCAGTGCCGTCTCACAGGCCTGTTGGATCTTAAGGTCGAGCGTGAGCTTAATGTCGGAGCCGGCCTTCGCGGGCACGGCGCCGGCCTGACCGGTCACATTGCCCGAGGCATCGACCTTGACGGTCTGCTCACCACGAATACCCTGCAGCAGGTTTTCGTAGTAGCTCTCAACGCCCGCCTGGCCCACGATATCGCCCGACTGGTACGTAATCTTGCCAGCGGAAGCATCATCATCGCCAGAGGTTTTCTTATTCTGGGCCTCGAGCTGCTCGGAGGTAATGGTGCCGGTATAGCCCAAGATATGGCATGCCGTCTCACCATATGGATACTGGCGCTCGGTACGTTCGGCAATCTTGACGCCCGGGAACTCGCCGGCATGCTCCTGAATATAGGCAACCGTGGAGCGACGGACGTCCGTCGAGATGGTATGCAGGCTCTGGGCGCCCTCTGTATTGTCCTGAATATTGCGAAGGACCGCCACGTAAGGCATTCCAAGCACGTTGGCAAGATGGCGAACCAGAACCTCATCCTCGGCAAGGTCGCGGTAGGCCACGACAGCAAGTGAGGGACGGTTCTGAACAAGCGCCACGCCATTGCGGTCGAGGATGCGACCGCGCACAGCGGGTGTGGTAACGGTGCGAGTCTGATTGCTATTAGCCTGCTTCTCGTAATAGTCCGACGAGACCATCTGCATGCCCCACAGCTTGACGGCAAGCGCCGCAAACATCGCGCCCACACCCGTGGTGAGGATGGAAAAGCGGCCCTTGAAGGCGGTCGCCGCGGTATTGCCCTCGCCCTCGGTGGTGCGCGGGGCCGTTCCATGCTGCGTATCGTAGGTAAAACGGGAATCGCCACGACGCATGATGACCAGCGCGACCACGATGGCCACAACCAGCACGATACCGGCGATAATAACCGTCAACTGGGAAGACATCTACGGGCCTCCCCTATTTGAGCTTACGGGTCTTGGGCTTAAAGCGCATGCCCGTCTGGCGTCCGCCACGCGCGGAGAATCCATAGCCGGACTGCGGC
>URAQ01000123.1 GCA_900545875.1 uncultured Collinsella sp. | reverse complement strand
TGGGCGGAGAATGTGGTTGATGGGGATACGTGTCCCTTTCGCTGTTTCGCGCTTTGCGCGAAAGGCGCGCTACTTTGGAGCGAACGGAGAACGTGGTTGTTGCGGCAACTGATCCCCACCATAAATTACCCTTGGCATACTTGCGCGAAAGCCTGCCCGTGCTACACTTGCAATTGCTGTTTCAGGGCGGGGTGAAATTCCCCACTGGCGGTAAATCGGGCGGTGCCACAGGGGCGCCGTGGCGCGGGCGAGGTGCCTGCGGCCGAGCCGATGAGTCCGCGACCCGTGTGTGCGTTGGTTCGCATGCCGGCTGAACTGGTGAGATCCCAGTACCAACGGTTAGAGTCCGGATGAAAGAGGCAGGTGATCTTATGTCTGAACAGTCGCAGCATATCCATTTTGAGAACACGAATAGGTGGAGCACCAAACAGCTCGTTACCATGGCGTTGATGTGCGCCTTGGGAGCGCTGTTTATGTATGTGCAGCTGCCCATCCTCCCCTCGGCGCCGTTTTTGACGTATGACCCGTCGCTGGTGCCGGCGATGGTGTGTGGATTTGCGTATGGCCCTGGTGCCGGCACGGCTGTTGCCGCTATGGCGATCGTTATCCATGCGCTTACCACGGGCGATTGGGTCGGTGCGCTTATGAACTTGGTTGCCACGCTGGGCTATATTCTGCCTGCGGCTATCGTTTACCAGAAGATGCACACCTACAAGGGTGCCGTGATTGGCCTGGCACTGGGCGTTATTGCCGCTACGGTGCTTTCTATGGTTGCGAATCTGACCATTGGCGTTTGGTTCTGGTATGGCTCGGTCGATGTGATTGCCCCGCTCATGATTCCTGCCGTGCTGCCGTTTAACCTCATCAAGACCGTGCTCAACTCGGTGTTGACGCTGGCGGTGTACAAGGCGGTCTCTAATCTCATCACGCCCAAGAAGGACCAGGTCAAAGGCCGCGCATGATTGAGTGTCGGGGCGTTTCCTTTAGCTATGACGGTGCTGCACCGGCGCTCGATGGCATCGATCTGAACATCGAGGATGGCGAGTTTTTCTGCATCCTCGGCGGAAACGGGTCGGGCAAGTCAACGTTTGCCAAGCATTTGAACGCGCTGCTGCAGCCCGATACGGGAACGGTGTGCGTCAACGGCATGGACGCGTCCGATCCCGAGCTGGTCTACGATATCCGCTCGACTGCGGGCATGGTGTTCCAGAATCCCGACGACCAGCTTGTGGCGACGCTTGTCGAGGACGATGTTGCGTTTGGTCCCGAGAACTTAGGGGTCGAATCGGCCCAGATCGCGCAGCGCGTGCGCGAGGCGCTGAAGGCCGTGGGGCTGGTGGGCTTTGAGCGCCACGAGACCCACGCTCTCTCGGGCGGACAAAAGCAGCGCGTGGCGCTTGCCGGCGTGCTCGCCATGGAGCCGCGCGTGCTCATCTTGGATGAGGCCTCCTCGATGCTCGATCCGCGCGGGCGCAAGGGCCTTATGAAGGCCTGTCACGCGCTGCACGAACGCGGAATGACCATCGTGATGATTACGCACTTTATGGAAGAGGCCGCTGAGGCCGATCGCGTTGCTGTCTTCCAAGCGGGCCGCGTTGCCATGTTGGGCACGCCCGAGGAGATTCTGACGCGGGCGGACGAACTCGCGCGGCTGAACCTGGATATACCGGCATCGTGCTGTTTTGGCAGGGCGCTTCGCGCGAAGGGCGTGCCCATTTGCGCACAGGTGCGCGAGGCGGATATGGTCGCCGATATAGTGCAGGCTTATGCCGAGCGGAGTAGGACAGGCATCGCCGGGCGGCCTTTCGCATCCGATCCTCGTATTCCCGACAACGTCTCCTCTGCAATCGATGGCGCAGACGCGCTGGAGCCTGTCATCGAGATTTCGCACCTTTCGTATAGCTATTCGCTGAGCGCCCGCGAGCGTCGCCGTTGGCACAAGCGCTCAGCCGCCGAGGGCGCATCGAACAAACAGGCTCTCTGGGGCAACGACCCCAGCAGTCCGTGGGCACTGCGCGACGTGTCTTTGACGGTGCGCCGCGGCGAGTTCCTGGGGCTAGCAGGCCATACCGGTTCGGGTAAATCCACACTGGTCCAGCACCTCAACGGATTAATCCGCCCGCAGGAGGGGAGCGTTTACGCGCTGGGGCTCGACCTATCAAGCAAGAAAGATGCCGCCGCGGTTAAGGCAAAGGTCGGCGTGGTGTTTCAGTATCCAGAGCGTCAGCTGTTTGCCGAGACCGTGGCACAGGACGTGGCATTTGGTCCGCATAACCTTGGCTTGTCACAGACCGAGGTTGCCCACCGCGTTGAGTCATCGCTCGCGCGCGTGGGCCTCGACCTGGCCACGGTGGGCGACAAGAGTCCCTTTGAGCTCTCGGGCGGGCAGCAGCGGCGCGTGGCGTTTGCTGGCGTGCTTGCCATGGAGCCCGAGGTCCTGGTACTCGATGAGCCCATGGCGGGGCTCGATCCGGCAGCCCGCAGGGATTTCCTGGAGCTCATCGGCCATCTTCATGACGAGGGCCTGACCGTCGTCATGGTTTCACACAGTATGGATGACCTTGCCAATTGCTGCGACCGTATTGTCGTGATGAACGAGGGCACGGTGTTTGCCGAGGGTACGCCCGCTCAGGTTTTTGCGTATGCCGATGAGCTCAAGTCGATCGGCTTGGGTGTTCCCGCTGCCCAGCGCATGGCGCTGGCGCTTGCGAAGGCAGGCGTGCCGCTGCGCTTTGACGGCCTCTATACGGTTGAGTCGCTGGCAGACGAACTGGTGGACCTGCTTATCGGTCGCTCGGACGGTCCTTCTAACGTCGCGGACATTGCTAAATCCAAGACGGTCGCGCAAGAGGAGGGCTGCTAATGGAGGCGTTTTCGTTTGGCAGCTACTATCCCGGCGATAGTGCAATCCACCGCCTGGACCCGCGAACCAAGTTGCTCTTGGGCTTTGTGTTTCTGATCACGACGCTTACGGTCAGCAGCTTCCGCGGACTGGTCCCGGTCGCAATCTTCGTTGTCCTGATCTATACCGTGTCCCGGGTGCCGGCTCGTCGCGTCCTGTCATCGATGGCACCGCTGCTGGCGATTGTCGCGGTGGTCGCGGTGCTCAACCTGTTTTCCGACCAGAGCGGGCGCATTCTGTGGCAGCTCGGCTTTTTGCAGATAAGCGAGGGCTCGCTGCATTCCGCTGCCTTTATGGCGTGCCGCCTGACTTTGATGATGGCCGGTATGAGCGCTATCACGCTCACCACACCGACGCTCGACCTCACCGCGGGTTTTGAGCGCCTGCTCGCGCCGTTTGCGCGTGTGGGACTTCCTGCGCACGAGCTCGGCATGATCATGGGTATCGCGCTGCGCTTTATGCCGCAGTTTGCCACCGAGATGAAGCAGACGGCCGATGCGCAGGCGAGCCGCGGTGCGCGCGTGACGGGAGGCCCGCTCGGCGGCGTGCGTATGCTCGGCAGTGTGGCGATTCCGCTGTTCACGGGCGTGTTCCGTCATGCCGAGACGCTGTCTGCCGCCATGGATGCCCGTTGCTATCATGGCGAGCAGGGCCGCACACGTCTGCATGCGCTTGCATTTGGCCGCGGCGACGCGTTGGCTGCGGTGGTGACGGCGTTGCTGCTCATCTGCGTCATCGTCATCAATCTTCAACTTGTTTAGGCGCGATTCGAGCGCAGGAAAGGGGTCCCTATGACCGACAACGACCGCACGGCGCAGCTCGAGCGCGCCTGTTCGTATCTTAGGCGTATTCCGGCGTGGTATCTCGCCACGATCGACGTGACGGACGGACATCAGCCGCGCGTGAGGCCGTTCTCGTTTGCCATGGTCGATGATGGCAAGCTGTGGTTTTGCACCTCGCGCGATAAGGATGTGTGGGCCGAGCTTAGCGCGAACCCCAAGTTTGAGGTTTCGGGTTGGAAACCGGGGGAGTGTTGGATTGTGCTGACCGGCGAGGCCGCGCTCGAGGACGACGCGGTCGTGAGCGACCGGGTGCGCCAAGCCGGCTTTAAGCACATGGTGGGCATCGGCGAAGACCACGAGAACGCCAACGATGGTCGCCTTGCGTTTTTCTCGGTGCGCAATATCGCCGCCCGCTTCTGTGATATCGACGGCAGCGAGGAGCGCCTGGAGCTTTAACCCTAGGGCAGCTAAAACAGCCCCGACCCAAAAAGACTAGTGCCAGGAGGACACATGGACGGATTGAATACGGTGTTGGAGTATCTGACGTCGGTGCCGGCATGGTATTTGGCGACGAGCGTTGACGGACAGCCGCATGTGCGTCCGTTTTCGTTTGCGCAGATTCAGGACGGCAAGCTGTGGTTTGTAACGGCGCGCACCAAAGACGTGTGGCAAGAGCTGCTGCAAAATCAACGCTTTGAAGTCACGAGTTGGTGGCCGGGCCATGGCTGGCTCATCTTGCGCGGGCATGCGGGTCTGGATGACCAGGCCGCTCCCGATATGCGTGAGGCAGGCTGGAAGCACCTGGAGCGCCTAGGCGAGCACTACGAGGGCGCAGGCGATCCCACGCTCGTCTTCTTTAGCGTGGAGGAACCCGAGGCCTTTATCTGCAACCATGACGAATGGGTGCCGGTCGAGCTCTAAACGAGTCTCTCAGCAAGCTTCGACAATTCAAATTCTCGCATGTAGCGGGCCCCACATTGCAACGTCACCGTAAGGTGCACTGGGCAATATGGGGCCCGTATTCATTTGTCAATTCCTTCGAGTGAATGTGTCGGGACTGTTTCAATGCATGAATATGTAAAAGATTTACGTATTCATGCATCTTTTGGTGCTAAAGTTTCAACCCACTTCATAACGACCGCTGCGAAATGCGCATCGGTGCATAAATCGCAGGCAAGGAGTCTGATATGTCTTTGAAGGTTGGAATCGTCGGCGCGGCTGGATATGCCGGCGCCGAACTCATTCGCCTCGTGCTTGGTCATCCCGAGTTTGAACTTGTTGCCATTACGTCCAACGCCGATGCCGGCCAGCCACTGTCCGCGGTGTATCCGAGTTTCGCCGGCGTAAGCGATCTTGTCTTCACGACGCATGACGCCCCCGAGCTCAAGAACTGCGATGCGGTCTTTTTGGCCGTGCCGCACACGGCTGCCATGGCACAGGTGCCCGCCCTGCTTGCCGCAGGAGTCTCCTGCATTGACCTTTCGGCCGACTATCGCCTGAGCGATCCGGCTACCTTTGAGGCCTGGTATGCCGCCGAGCATACGAGCCCCGAGCTGCTCAAGACTCGCGCCTTTGGTTTGCCCGAGCTGTTCTGCCAGGACTTGGAGACCGCCGCATCCGACTATGCTGACGGCAAGTCCGTGCTGGTTGCCTGCGCCGGTTGCTATCCCACCGCAACGAGCCTTGCTGCCGCGCCTGCCGTGCGCGCCGGCTGGGTTGCCCAGAGCGGCCCCGTGATCGTCGACGCTATCAGCGGCGTGACGGGTGCCGGTAAGTCCTGTAACGCCCGCACGCATTTTTGCAGCGCGGACGAGAATCTGGAGGCATATGGCGTGGGCAAGCATCGTCATACGCCCGAGATCGAGCAGATCCTTGGCCTGACCGACCGCATCGTCTTCACCCCGCATCTGGCACCGCTCAAGCGCGGCCTGCTCTCCACGGTGACGCTGCCGC
>URAQ01000122.1 GCA_900545875.1 uncultured Collinsella sp. | reverse complement strand
GGAAAGCACATTAAGTGCTTTCCTTTGCGTGCGGAACTCGCGACGAACTAAACAGCCAGGCACGCTATGCACGTTCGTCATCATCCCGGTAGGTATCTGATAAAAGAAGGTGCGCCGGCTTTCGCCGGCGCCTTATAAGGGGTTTAGTTGGTAGCCATCTTTTTTGCAGCCTGCTCCACGTAGTTAGCCATGTCGGCTACGTCACAGACGTCTTCGAAGCGGACGGGCTTGGACTCGAGTTCGGCGAGCTGGGCTGGGGCGACCGTGTTGGTTGCCTGCTCGAGCACGCGCATGGCCTCAAAGTCGTCCTCGGGAACGTCGAGGCCCAGGGCATCGCAGCAGGCGCGCGGGAACTTGTAGGGGCTGGCGGTCGAAAGCAGCACGCGGGCCTTGGCGCCCTCGGTGGGGGCGACCTGCTCAAAGACGTGATAGCCGCAAGCGGTGTGCGGGTCGATCACGTAGCCGTTGGCATCCCAGCAGCTCTTGATGGCGCCGCGAACCTCGTCCTCGCTGGCCCAGCCGCAGCCAAATACGCTCTGGATCTTGGCCAGCAGCTCGGCAGGCACCTCGTAGCGACCGGTCTGGGCAAGCTGCTCCATAAGGCCGGCAACGAGCTCGCAGTCGCCGTCGGACAGGAAGTAGAGCATGCGCTCCAGATTAGAGCTAATAAGGATGTCCATCGACGGCGAAATGGTCGTGAAGAACGGACGGTTGCGGTCGTAGACGCCGGTGGTCAGGAAGTCAGCGAGCACGTTGTTCTTGTCGCTGGCCACGACGAGTTTGGCGACGGGCAGACCCATGCGCTTGGCGTAGTAGCCGGCCAGGATATCGCCAAAGTTGCCGGTCGGTACGCAGAACTCCACGGCATCGCCGGCCTCGATGGCGCCGGCGCGCAGCAGCTGCGCATAGGCGGCAAAGTAGTAGACGACCTGCGGCACCAGGCGGCCGACGTTGATGGAGTTGGCGCTCGAAAGCACGGTGCCGGCGGCCTCCAGGCGCTCGGCCAGCTCCTTATCGGCAAAGATGCGCTTGACGGCACTCTGGGCGTCGTCGAAGTTGCCGCGGATGCCGCAGACGGCGACGTTGCCGCCCTCCTGCGTGGACATCTGCAGATTCTGCACGCGGCTGACCTTGCCCTCGGGATAAAAGACGGTGATGCCCGTGCCCGGGGCGTCGGCAAAGCCGGCGAGTGCTGCCTTGCCTGTGTCGCCCGACGTGGCGGTGACGATCATGATGCGCTCGGCGCCGCCGTCCTTGGCGGAAGTGCGGGCCATCAAGCGGGGGAGCATCTGCAGGGCGACGTCCTTGAAGGCGCTCGTGGGACCGCCAAAGAGCTCCATCACATAGGTCTGAGGGGCGTCAGCGCCCGGCGCAGCGTCGAGTTTGACGAGCGGCGTAACCTCTTCACTCGCGAACGTGCCGCGGTATGCCTCGTCGACACACGCCGAAATTTCTTCGGCCGTGTAATCATTCAGTAACATTCCCAACACATCTTGAGCGATTTCAAAGTACGATTTATCTGCAAGCGAGCTGATATCGACCTGCTGGGTGCCGAGCTCGTCCGAGACAAACAAACCCCCGTCGGGAGCGATGCCGGTACGGATTGCCACCTTACTTGAGCACGATAAAGTGCGTCCTCGTGTACTATGATAAGTTCCCATATAACACTGCTCCTCGGATGCCTTGGTCCCAATCGGTGAAACCATGGTATCAGAGCACGCAAAATAGGTTCGCAGAGGCTTTTAGAAAGGTAACCTCCAGCCCATGATTAAGATTGCCAAGTTTGGCGGCTCGTCGGTCGCCGACGCCGAACACTTCAAGAAGATCAAGGCCATCGTCGATGCCGACCCGGCTCGCCGTTTTGTGGTGGTTTCCGCCTGCGGTCGCCGTTCTAAGGGCGACACCAAGGTGACCGACCTGCTCTATCTGGTCAATGCGCACGTTAAGTACCACGTGTCGTGTGAGGAGCTACTCGAGGACATTGGCCAGCGCTATTTTGATATCGCTGACGAGCTGGAGCTCACCTATCCCATCCGTGAGGAGTTCGCGGCCTTTGCCGAGCGCGCCCGCTCGGGCGGCTACTCCACCGAGGAGCTTGTGAGCCGTGGCGAGTACTTTACCGCCCGCCTGATGGCCGAGTACCTGGGCTTACCGTTCCTGGACGCCGCGACGGTTGTGGCGTTCCATCACGACGGTACGCTCAGCATGAATCGCACCTCCGAGCTGGTGCAGGAGTACGGTCAGCAGGGCGGCTTTGTTATGCCCGGTTTCTACGGCGCGACGCGTGAGGGCCAGATCAAGCTGCTCGACCGTGGTGGCGGCGATATCTCGGGCTCGATCTTGGCTAAGTGCCTGGGCGCCGATCTGTACGAGAACTGGACCGACGTCTCGGGCTTCTATTCTGCCGATCCGCGTATCGTTCCCGAGGCTCAGCCCATTGCGCGCGTTACCTATGAGGAGCTGCGCGAGCTTTCGTACATGGGCGCAAGCGTCCTGCACGAGGAGGCCGTGTTCCCCGTGCGCGAGGCAGGTATTCCGCTGGTCATCAAGAACACCAATGCGCCGCAGGACCCCGGCACCATCATTAGCGAGACGGCTGATGAGGGCGAGGCGGAGCCCATCATTACCGGTGTGACCGGCAAGCGCGGTTTTGTCGCCATCAACGTTGCCCGCGACCGCACCAAACCCCGTGTCGGTTTTATGCGCCGCGCGCTTTCGGTCTTCGAGCGCTATGACGTTTCCGTCGAGCACATGCCCACCGGTGTCGACCGCTTTGGCGCCGTGGTGCAGGAGCAGGATGTGCACGACTCGCTGTACTCGCTCGTGGGCGACATTCAACAGGAGGTCGAGCCGCTCGAGATCGAGGTTGTCGAGGGCTTGGCGCTCATCGCTACCGTTGGCCGTAACCTGCGCGGCCGTGCAGGTATCTCGGGCCATCTGTTTGGCATGCTTGGTCAGGCCGGCGTGAGCGTGCGTATGATTTCGCAGAGCTGCGACGAGATCAATATCATTATCGGTGTCGAGGAGAAGGACTTCGACCTGGCGATTCAGACCATTTACCGTGCCTTCTCCGACGAGAACGGCATTGTGAAGGTCTCCGACCTGGAGGCTCCCGCGCCGGTCGATCCCGCCCTGGTCGCGCTCCACAAGTAGCTGCCATCCCGTTGATTTTTTGGGACATGTCTCATAAATCTACGGCGGGGCGTTTCGTTTCGGTTTCGTTTCGACGGGGCGGGTTTCGTGTCCGCCCCGTTCTTGTATACACTGGCAACAATAATCGGCCTGCTCGGCGTGCGGGCAAAAGCCACAACCTTTAAAGGGGGAAGCATGAAACAGTACACGGTTGCTATTTTGGGCGCGACGGGAGCTGTAGGCACCCAGATGCTCGAGTGCCTCAACGAGCAGGAGTTCCCGGTCGGCAAGCTCAAGCTGCTGGCAAGTGCACGCTCCGCGGGCAAGACCGTCGAGTTCCGCGGCGAGCAGGTTGTGATCGAAGAGGCTTGCCCCGAGGCCTTTGAGGGCTGTGATATTGTGCTCGGCGCTGCCGGCGACGATATCGCCAAGGAGCTGCTGCCCGAGGCCGTCAAGCGTGGCGCCGTCGTAGTCGACAACAGCCACGCCTTCCGCATGGATCCCGAGGTGCCGCTGGTCGTGCCCGAGATCAATGCCGACGATATCAAATGGCATCACGGCCTTATCGCCAATCCCAACTGCGCGACCATCATCGGCCTGGTTCCCACGTGGCCGCTGCATCAGCTCGCTGGCGTGAAGCGCATGATCGTCTCGACGTATCAGGCGGCTTCTGGTGCCGGTGCTCCCGGTATGGCCGAGCTCGAAGCGCAGCTTGCCGCCCTGGGCCGTGGCGAGGAGATTCCCGAGCCGCGCGCTTTTGCCGCCCAGCTGGCGAGCAACCTGATTCCGCAGATTGGCGGCGTCAAGGAGGAGGGCTTTACCTCCGAGGAGATGAAGCTGCAAAACGAGGGCCGCAAGATTATGCACCTGCCCGAGCTGCGCGTGAACTGCACCTGCGTGCGCGTGCCCGTGCTGCGTTCGCACTCCGAGAGCATTACGCTCGAGTTTGAGCGCGATATTACGGTCGAGGAGGACCAGTACCAGTCAGACTTTAAGCCTGATACCACTGTCTTGCCTTCAAACAAAGAAGCGCGGTTTTGATAAACATTCCACATCTGGCCGATGGAGGGCAAAAACCAGCCGGTGCTGTTGGCAGGGGACGGGACTTTGTGCGCATAATCCACAACGGCATAGTAGGTGGCAGGATAACCGGAATCTTCGGTGGCATTCAACTTGTCCTTGCCGCCGGCAGCGGTGATGATTTTCTGTGTCCAGGCGTAGCCGCTCCAGTCGATGTCAGGTGCAGAGTAATTGTTCTGTTTTTTTCCGCTTCCATCCGTGGGGCAGCAACCCAACTCGGTTCCGTAAACGCCCCACTGACAATAACCGTTTGTGGCATCCTGCAAGGCAACGGCATAGCCGTGGCACTTCTGCTGACCGATACCGGTGGCGGAGTAATCGGAGGCATCGTTTTCGTGATGACCGGCATGGAACACGATGGCGATAACGTTCTTACCGTTCTCCGGCTGCGGCTTGGTCTCTGCCCACTCCATCGTGCCGTCGGCATAGAGCTTGCGCAGGCCACCGTCGCTCCAGGTGCCGTCGGAGTAGTAATAGTCGCCGATTTTCGGTTCTGTTTCCGTGCCGTCATAGGTGATGGTCACGCCCACATTCTCGCTGCCGCCGGCGTTCCACGTTCCGCCCTTGGCTGCGGTCACCTCTATGCCACTGGCTTTCACGGTGATGGTGTAGGCATACCGCTTGCCACCGAAAAACCCAAATTTGCCGGCAGCTTCTGTTTCGGGAGTGTAGGTAAAGTCATTGCTGCCTATGCTGATTCGGATGAGCGGCTTGCCCGTCATATCCTGCGGCGGCACTAACGCCTCGTATTTCTTCGTTGCGGCATCGTAATAGGGCTTTATCTCGCCGTCCGATTGGTCACCCGGTGATACCAAGCCGGCGGTTGAGTGCGTTAGCGGGTCTCCGAAAATGGTGACGGTCGCACCCTCCAACTCCTCTTCCGTAATGCCTTCGCCAGCTTTGAGAATTACTTCGATTTTCGCCATGCGGTGGATGAAACGGAGATTTATGGCTTGGTCATAACGCCCTATGGCACTGGCGTACAGGACATCGAAAGCGGCGTACCCGCCACTTTGGTCGGAAATATCCGTTTCCGATTCTATGTCCGGGGTCCATGCACTGACGCGGGCTTCATCGGTGTTCTTCCAATAGAAGGCATTATCGGCATCCTTCGGGCTTGCATTGCCCGATGCGTCCATCACGTATGTTTTGTTACCAAACACGCCTTCCAGTGACACTCTAATCTCCTCGCCGCCCGTCCACGCATCCTTACCTCCGGCGCGGGTCTGCGGCTGCGCCACCTCCGCCGTCAGTTGCAGCGGGTACTTGCCGTCGGGCAGGGGCGCGGTGCTTTCATCCTCACTGCTACAGGAAGCGAGCACCCCACAGATGAGCATCACAACCGGCAACCAGTCGCCGATGCGCGGCCACGGCCTTCTCGCTATGTTCCTTATTATTTTCATATTGTCTTTATTTATTTCGTTTTGTGC
Organism: uncultured Collinsella sp.; assembly: GCA_900545875.1. Taxonomy (GTDB): domain Bacteria; phylum Actinomycetota; class Coriobacteriia; order Coriobacteriales; family Coriobacteriaceae; genus Collinsella. The sequence goes on along the minus strand of URAQ01000122.1, from coordinate 72 downwards.
CACTGCCCGTTGCGACGCGGGCTGCCGCACCATTTATTATATATGGCGTGCCTCCGTCTTACGCCTGATGCA
>URAQ01000121.1 GCA_900545875.1 uncultured Collinsella sp. | reverse complement strand
GGCGGGCGAATCGTTGGAATCGCCCTGGCCACCGGGCACAGTCGCCAGATCAAGCAGCACGCGAATGTTGTACTTGGCAGCCCACTCAATCGCGCGGTCGATGTAATCGACAACCGAGATGTAGGAGGCATCGGACTCCTGTGAGCCAAAGGCATACCAAGGCACCGGCAGGCGCACGGCGTTGAGGCCGATCTGCGCCATGCGACGGAAATCATCCTCGCTCACAAACGTCTCGTAATGACGGCGCATGCGCTCGTTATAGGCGGCGGTGCCCATGGCCTCCTGCAGCTCGGCCGCGTTGGATGCACCGGTCGCCGCGTACAGCGACGGGGTCACCCAAGGCTCGGGAATAAACCAGCCAGAGAGATTAACGCCGAGTATCCTCTCCATCACTGCCCCCTTCGGATCGTGCAGGCCGAGCCTGCATCGTATTGCATAGGAAAAGTATCGTTTTGAGTATACCCGCGCGTGCGGACAGACGACCGAACGGTCTGTAAAGTGGCGCAAAAGCGGGAGGAATGTCTGAGCGGGCGGGCCCGAGATGTGCACGCACGTCGGAAGTAAGCGCCGGAAAGCGCGTCCCGTTTTTCGCAAAAGACTGGGATGCATTTTCCGCTCGAGGCCTCAATCGGAAAATGCATCCCGTTCTGAGCGCGGGATCTGGGACGCAGTTTCCGCCAAAGACCGCAAAAGGAAAGCACATCCCATTCTGACGCCGGATTCCGGGTCGCGCTTTCCCAAGCGGCCTCAAAGCGGAAAACGCATCCCACTCTGAAGCCAAATTCCGGGACGCAGTTTCCGCAGAACCCTATATAAAAGAAAAAGACCCCTTTGCAGAGGTCCTAGTCAATTCAAGGTGGCGGGGAAGGGAATCGAACCCCTGACACGAGGATTTTCAGTCCTCTGCTCTACCAACTGAGCTACCCAGCCATTTGAGGTGTGCCTTGTTTCAAGGCTTGATTAGTATAACCAAGGACGCGTTCCGGTCAACCGAGAATTTTAAAAAAGTTTTTGAGCACAGCCTCGGTTCTATAAATCGGCACGTCAGAGGCATCAGCCGGCAGCAAGAAGTTTTTCGCTCAGTCCCTTAAGCCGGCACGCGTTGGAGAGCAGGGGTCGAAACAATGATTGAAGGACGCTCTAGTACGGCCCAGGTGCCGGGGCAGGAGCACATGCGCCAAGGACGAACGTTTTCGTAGCGCGCGAGGATATTGCCGTCGCGATCGATGAAGGCGATGTCGATGGGATAGGCCATAAAACACGTATGGACCGAAGAGCAGCGTGGAAACGCCATGACGAGCGGCAGACCGTTGGCGGCAACCGGACGCCGTCCCAGCATGCCACGCAGGCGCACGGCAAACGACTCCGCCACCACAAACTCGACCGGCGTCCAACCCAGCCTGTTGAGTGCCCGCGCGTAGGCGATGTAGGACGAGACCGCGGTCACATGACCACCCCCGGACGCCATGGATCGACCGTCACCGCGCGCTCGTGCGACAACGTTGTCGGCGCCCCCAGCGGAACGCCAGCGATGCTGAGAGAAGTCGGCCACGGCTCATAGTGCATGGTGCAGGTGTAGGTCCTAAACGTACCAGATAGGGAGAGCAGGCCACCATCCGATGCCTCCGCGCCTTGTTCGCTCGACACTTCGATCCGCAAGTCATAGCCTTCCATGGCATTCAGAATTTGAGTCTGAACCGTCGCCGAGGCATCGGCAGAGCTTTCGTCGCCCTCCCCCTCCGACGCCACGGCGTGCGCCAACACGATGTCGGGTACCACGCGGTCGAAGCGCGCGACAGCGCTGGCAAAGATCATGACGTTGTACACGATGAGTGCCAGCACCAGCAAAACGGGCGTAACCACCGCCATCTCCACCGTCGCTTGGGCGCGCTCCTCGCGCAGACGCATGCGGATACTCATTACGACCCACCGCCCAGAGCGCCAACCAGCGTGGCGACATCGACGGTGAGTGGGATGGAGCCGCCGCCGGGCAGAGGAATCTCCGCAAGCGTGAACACCGTACCGCTAATGGTGCGTTCGACTTGATATTCCAACGCCTCGCAAAGCGCCTTGGGATCGGTCACGCCCAACGGAATACTTCGCAGCTTGTCTTGCGCTTGAGAGAGACCAGCAATGTCAGACCCCGGACTCTTAATGACGTTGGCGGAATCGGTCAGCACTGGCTTTCGCAGGCGCAAGTCGCACGGTTCCAGACCCAACGCCGCCATGGACGCCGAAACGGTATCGCCGAGCCACGACGCGATGGAACCCAACGCGCCGCTGCCCCCTCCTAGGCCTTTAATCATCTCGTCCATAAGTTCGTCGGCCGAACCTTGGATATCACCGTATCCTACGAGCAGCCGTCCCCAAACATCCATGACGCCGTCGAGCACGCCGGCAACGCCGCCCGAGCGTTCCTTCAATGTCGAGAAAAATCGCGAAAGCACGTTGTTTTGCGCCGTCGCCTCATCGGGTGCCAACACCGCGGCAGAGATAGCACCGCGATCGCCGAGCCTGACTGCCGTGCTAAACGAAGAGTTGAGCTCATCGGGGCTGGTAATGTCACCCGAAACCGCAAAGGCGACCACGCCGTTGCGACCGGGCGGAGCGATACGCGGGCGCTCGCCCGAAAGCGCTTTAATGGCCTGGTCAAACGCATTGCTCGCACGGTCGGTCTCGTCTTCGGTCTGACGTTCGAGCTCGAGCTCTTTGTTGCGGCATTCGACGTAGTCTTCCAGGGCGTCTTTAAACTTGTCAAAGTGATACTCGAAGCCGTTTTCGATAGAGGTTGAAGGCGCCGCAACAGCACCAAGCGACGAAACGCCAAAATGGCATTTGCTGCATTTATCCTGTCCATCGTAATCGGCAACCGAAGCAAATCCGCTCGGCGTCCCTTTCTTATAGTTAGGGCAGGTCGTCCCGTAATGCAGATACGCCTTGTCATCGTTCACGCTCGTCGGCCACACCGCATCGGTATAGAGCTCCGTCGCCCGAACCTCATCAGAGTTGCGCGGCAACAGTGGAATATAGGAGGAAACCCTGTCTCCGTTCTCGGTTATATATGCCCGATCGACCTCCGCACTCGCATAGGTATAAAACGCCTTACGCGCCGCAGACTCTGCCCTCATCTCGACACTCGAGCCGTGGGGCTTCTCATTTGTCAGACGCCAATGGTAGTAGTCCTTCGCGCGATCAAGGGCAACTTGAGGCTCCCACGTAACGCTCGAAGCGTAATGCGGATTTTGAACACCGGAGAGATCCGTTAGGCTTTTCGCGCGCTCCCACATACACGAACAGCTGCCGACCGAACCTTTATCCGACCCGCCACAGTCCGCAAGCCAGGCGCGCTCCTTTGCCTTCGCCGTCTCCTCCGAGGCCTTCCGCAGCTCCTCGGCCGCACGCTCTAAATCATCTGATGTGTCTTTAATGGTATCGGTCGAGATCTCGGACCCTTTGAGCGCAGCGAAGTCCGACTCGGATGTCCTGGGCACGGCAAGCGCCGTGCCGGTATAGGTCACACTATCGGTATCCTGCGCCGACACCGCCTGCGTGGCACGCGCGGCGATCAGATACGGCAGAGCCGTCTCAATTTTCTGTAAGCCTTCCGATGCGCTTTTGGCAAACTTGTTGCGCGTTTTAATGATCTCAATCCCGGTGTCGACCATATTGCCGGCAACTGATTCGGCACCTGGGATGAGGATGGCGACCAGGCCCGTCCCGATTGTGGCAAACCCCGCCAGCCCCAGACTCAAGATGCTCGCATCAACCACCGTGGCAGCCGTGTGATAGGACGACACTACGTTGGCACCCGCCAGCGCGCCGCTATCGGCCGCCACCTGGGTATCCCCGGCACGCGACATGCTCCATATCGCCGCGGTCGACGAAAACAACAACGTGAGCACCACTAGGATGACCACGGCAGAAGAAAGCGTGGTGTAGGCACCGTCTTCGATAAACAGATCGACACCGGCGCGGCCCATAAAGCCGCCTCGTTTGCGATGGCAGCTCGGACGGCGCGTCAAAACGCATCTAGACCAGAAACGCTTAATCCCATGCAGCAATCCACGAATCATAATCTCCCTCCAGCCATTCGGGACGCGATTGATACGAGACATCGATCTTGAGCTCAACGTAGCCGCCCTCGGCGGTACCACCCATAGTCTGCGCAAACGCACCGATCACAGGCAACGGCTTGACCTCGCCGGAAACGGACACGGACGAGACGCCACCCGCACCGGCCCGGCCAAGCTCGATATCCCACGACAACGGCCCGCCGGCATGAAAGATCGAAACGTTGGGCACTGCGGCAAGCCGGCGGCGGGTGAACTCCTTAAGATCGTCGTCCTCCGCCGTCGTCGTGGTCATGAGCCGCGCGGTCTCGGCGGCGGCAGACTCCATGACCGCGCGCGTATAAAGCAGGCACACCGGTTGCAGTGCGAGAAGGATGAGCGTCAGAAACGTCGGCAGCAAAAAAGCGGCCTCGACCGTAGACTGCGCCCGGTCCTCGCGCGCGATATCAATACAACGCGATGTCCTTAGCGCCCGCAGCGGCGTCGATAACCGACGTCGAGGCAACGCCATGGGATGCCGCCCGCTCAACCAGCGCCGCCAAGCGCCCATCGGTGCCAGCACGCCAAAGTCCCGCAATCGCCAGCACGATCGATAGCAGCGCCACCGTGACGATGGCGTATTCCACAGTCGCTTGGGCAACCTCTTCACGCAGAACGCCATGCATTTCACGATCCCTCCTTTGAGCTTATTGTTTGCGGGACCAGGCGCACCGCGCGCAGACGACACGAAGCATCGCCGGTATCCGCGGCAACCGTCACCATATCGACCCAGCCGCGCCCATCGCGCACGATGGCGCCCCATACGTTGCCCTTAATATCGAGATAGCCGCTCAGGGCGAGCTGGGCCGTTGGCACCTCGCGGTAGGCGCGTAACATATCCGCCGCTGCCTCGGTCATCGGTCGGTCCTCGGACCATGCAAGCCGGACCGCAATCGCGTTGTCCTCAGGCAAATCCGTCGCAGTGCCAGACCGCTTGTCGAGCGTCCGCAGAAAGGTTTGCGCCGTGACAGCGACATCCGAATCGTCCGCATCTCGCATCTCATCTTTTTGAGACGCCACCGCCGAATCTGAGCCCGAATCGAAGGCGGCCCCAGGACGCTGCTGCCGCGCGGCGTTAAGCCCCCAAAGCACCGCCGCCATCGCCACGATCAGGCAAGCAAACACCAGCAGCACCCCGATGGGGCGCTCGCCCTCTACAGGCTGTTGATGCCCTCGCTGATCGCATCCCATAGCTCTTTAACCTTGCCCTTAAATGCGACGATGGCGATAATCGCGATCACCACGAGCACGCCGACCAAGATGGCATACTCGGTGGTACCCTGTGCACTCTCCTCCTGCAGTAGCTCCTTGGCGCGCTGACGAACATGTGCCGCCCGGCAAAACGCCCAGCCCTGGACCTTGCCAGCAGCGTCAGTCATCGTGTTCATGTATTCCTCCCTACATCATCCCGCCTGCTCCCAGCAGCGGGCCCAATATGGACAGAAGCAACGCCGGCAAGATGAGCGTGCCGGTGGGAATCAGCAGCTTGACGGGCGCACGCTCGATCTCGCGCTCGACCGCAGCGCGATGAGCCGCACGGATCTCGCGACTTTGAGCGGCCAGCGTCTCGGCTACTTCTACATGAACGGCAAGCAATACGAAATCCTGGCCGAAATCAACCGCCAGCAGC
>URAQ01000120.1 GCA_900545875.1 uncultured Collinsella sp. | reverse complement strand
GGGCATGCCCTGTGCCGACTATATCGTCGAGCGCGGCGAGGCGGCCTTCCGCGAGCAGGAGACGGCGGCGCTGTCCGACATCTCCAAGCGCAGCGGCCTGGTACTTTCCACCGGCGGCGGCGTGGTCACGCGGGACGAGAACTATCCGCTGCTGCACCAGAACAGCCAGATTGTGATGCTCAACCGCAAGCTCGACGAACTTGCCCACAAGGGTCGCCCCATCACCGCCCGCGATGGCATCGATAAGCTGGCGGAACAGCGCATGCCGCGCTACCGCGCCTGGGCCGACTACATCATCGACTCACGCGACTGCGCCGCCAATACCGCCCAAGCCCTCCTCGACACCCTCCCACCCGCTCTCTAACCAAAACCACCACAAAGGGGACAGGCACCTTTGTGGTGGTTTCTCGACTGCAAAGGAAGCAACCATGAAAGCACTCGTCATCAACGGCCCCAACCTCAACATGCTCGGCATTCGCGAGCCGGGCATCTATGGCAGTGACAACTACGACCGCCTGGTCCAGATCTGCCAGGAGGCAGGTGCCGCGCAGGGCTTCGACGAGGTCGAGGTCTTCCAGTCCAACCACGAGGGCAGCATCGTCGACAAGATCCAGGAGGCCTACGGCAAGGTCGACGGCATCGTCATCAATCCGGCGGCCTACACGCACACCAGCGTGGCCATCCTGGATGCCCTTAAAGCCGTCGCCATCCCTGCCGTCGAGGTTCACATCAGTGCCGTCGAGACGCGCGAGGACTTCCGCCAGGTGAGCTACGCCCGCCTAGCCTGCTTCGCCACCATCACCGGCGAGGGCCTGCAGGGATATGCCCACGCGCTGGAGCTGCTGAGGGAACGTCTCGAAAAGTAGCCTCGCGAGCAAATCCATCAACGCGATTCACACGCTAATAATGCCAGTGCCGCCAGCAGCAACCTCGCTACTGGCGGCACTTTATTACTGGCATATAATCATTGCAGTCACACAACGTCTGGAGACGCGCATGTTAACCATCCATCTGGGGGATTACCCCGGTTCCATCTACGATACCGAAACCTATTTTAGGAACTCATACTTGGACTCATGGTTCGAAGACCCTATGGCCGCACAGATTATTAAAAGCGTGGACGGATCAGAGCTCATCGGTCCCCACAACATCGTAAGCAAACAGCTGGGCTCGATCACCCCACTCGAACTGTCCGGCGGCGTTAAGACGCTGCTGCTGGTGCGCAATCTCCCAAATATGGTGTTCAACGCATCCACCTGCGGAGACAACTGTGCCCGCTGGCTACTCAAGATCGGCAAAGAGCAGGATGTGATGGTGACCTTATACCACATCATGAAATTCCCCTGGAAGAGCTTTGAAATCCGCATTGAAAACGATGGCCGCATCGTCAGAAACATGCAGGAGTTTGTCGGCGCCACGAATGACTTTTTGGATGTTGATGAGTAATGAAGGGAACGCATACCGTTGTCGTAGAGCGTGCAAAGGTCAGATACACACTCACGTTTAAGCGCAATATTTCCTTTATACGCGGCAACAGCGGCACGGGTAAAACGACGCTCATCTCGATGATTCGCGACTACAACGACCGAGGACCGGAAAGCGGCGTTGCACTCAGTTGCGACGTGCCTTGCGAAACGCTTTCCGGCAGACGCTGGGAGCGCGAGCTATCGATCATCGAAGATTCAATCGTCTTTCTAGATGAGGGTAACGAGTTTATCTACTCAAAGGACTTCGCCAAAGCCGTCAACGGCTCGTCCAACTATTTTGTTCTGATATCTCGTCGCGATGCCAACGAGCTCCCCTACAGCGTTGATGAGATCCTGAAGCTAGTCAACACGACAAGTAAAACAATCAATGGCCGCAAGAGCGACAGGCGCTTCTACTCGGTGACCAAGCCGCTATATGACCACACGGCAAGTATGCTGTATCAGGATCTAAATGTTGGATTCGAGGTACCCGACGCCGTAGTTGTCGAGGATAGCAAATCTGGCTATCAATTCTACGACGCTCTTTGCAACCGACTCGGGATCCCCTGCTATACCGCCACCGGCGTTGCGAATCTAAAACGTACGATTCACGAATGTCCCGAGCAAAACATCCTTGCTATTGGAGACGGAGCAGCATTTGGTCCCTACATCGAAAAGGTGCTCGGACAGCGCGTTTACAAGAACGTACGCTTGTTCCTCCCCGAATCATTCGAGTGGACACTCCTGCAATCTGGCCTCATTCCCAGTAACGATATCTTAAAAATCCTCGAGGATCCCTCAAGCTATATCGAAAGCCGCGACTACCTGAGCTGGGAGCGGTTCTTCACCGATGTGTTGATCAAATACTCGGCAGACACTCGCTACGCCTACAGAAAGGTAAAGCTCAATGAGCAGTACCTGAGGCCGCAGGCGATGAATGCAGTTGCAAACGTCTTGCCCGAGTGCCTGAAGGCAGACTAGATACAGCGGGGAGGGCCAAGTTGGTCCTCCCCGCTTTTGTTACGCCTTCTTGATCACGTACGCCAATCCAATATCGCAGGCACAGCGTACGATTGACGCGAAGAACCACGATGCTGGCAGCGTCATAAGCAGAGGCTTGCTCACGCTCGGCTCCAGCCCCCTTTGGCGCGCCGTATAACCAATCCACATCAGCAGCACAATAGCAGCTCACGCCACGGCTTCGGCCTAAACGTATACCCGGCAAGAATAAAGAACACCGGCATGTGAAAAAGCCCAGACCACCAAGCGGTCTGGGCTTAATAAACGATGGTGCTCCATGGCGGATTCGAACCGTCGACCTTGGGATTAGAAGTCCCCTGCTCTATCCAACTGAGCTAATGGAGCAAATAACCGCACGCCCAAGCAAGCGCAAGCCTGTCAGGCGCAAGTAATTATAACCTAGTTGAACTGCTCACGGTACGCCTTGCAGACCTTATCGACCGGGCCGTCCATGCGAAGGTCACCCTTCTCAATCCAAACGGCACGCTGGCAGATGCGCTCAACCTGCTCCATGGAGTGCGAAACGAACAGAACTGTCACGTCGCCGCTCTGGATAAAGTGCTGGATGCGGGCCTCGCACTTCTGCTGGAAGAACACATCACCGACGGAAAGTGTCTCGTCAACGATCAGAATATCAGGCTCAGTGATCGTTGCGATTGCAAAGGCGATACGCGCCACCATGCCCGAGGAGAAATTCTTAAGCGGCATGTCGACAAAGTTCTGAAGCTCAGCGAACTCAATAATGCCGTCAAAGTTGGCATCGATGAACTCCTTGGTATAGCCGAGCAGAGCACCGTTCAGATAGATGTTCTCGCGGGCGGTCAACTCGGGGTCAAAGCCGGCACCAAGCTCAATCAGCGGCGCGATGTTACCGTGCACCTTAACGCTGCCTTCGCTAGGCTCAAGCACGCCAGCGATAATCTTGAGCATCGTGGACTTGCCGGAGCCATTGGTGCCGACCAGGCCCACGACCTCGCCACGATGAATATCGAACGAGATATGCTTGAGCGCCCTAAACTCCTCAAAGAACAGCTCGTGCTTGGCAAGCTTGATGAAGTACTCCTTGAGGTTGGTCAGCGACTCGGACGCCATGTTAAAGATCATGGTGACGTCGTCGACCTCGACAGCCAGAGGCTGCTCGCTGTAATCAACAACAGATTCAGTCATCACAGCACTCCTTAGATGTAGAGGATGAACTTGCGCTCGGACTTATGGAACACGGTGTAGCCAATAACAAGCGCAAGAACCGCCCAAGCGACGCACATGCCAAACGTCAAAAGCGAGGGCGTGGTCTGGAACAGGAAGATATCGCGCATAAACTGCAGGTAGTTATACATGGGGTTCGCATAGACCAGAATGCGCACGAGATGCGGCATTTGCGCAATATAGTCAGTCGTCCAGAAGATGGGCGTAATGTAAGTCCACGCCGTAATGACGACGCTCCACAGATGCATAACGTCGCGGAAGAAGACCGTAAGGGCAGAGAGCATCATGCCCAGGCCCATGCAGAAGCACATAAGCAGCAGCAGGCAAACCGGCAACAGAATCAGGTGCCAAGAAGGCATAACGCGGAACCACAGCATGACGATGGCGACGGCGACCAGCGAGAAGGCAAAGTTGACCAGCGAGAAGAGCACCTTCTGCACCGGGAAAACCCAGCGGTGCACCTTAACCTTCTTGAGCAGAGGGGCAGCGCCCACGATCGACGTCAGGGCCTGGTTAGTAGACTCAGACATGACGGCAAAGGTGATGTTACCCACGATCAAGTACAGCGGGTACATCTCGGGCGTCATTGAGCCATTGCGGCCCTGGCCAAAAATCGTCGAGAACACGATGGCCATGACGATCATCATCAGCAGCGGGTTGAGCACCGACCATGCGACGCCCAGAACGCTACGGCGATACTTGATCTTAAAATCCTTGGTAACCAGCTGACGAAGGATAAACGCGTCCTTCTCAAATTCGTTCTTAGCAAACGTCGCAGGCAGACTGCGAGTTTCTTGTTGCTTTGTCTGATCCGACACGGATGCAACTCCTTTACTCGTAATCGTTGACAAACGAACAGTATAGACCCGACGGCCATGCAAACGATTCGCGCAACAAAACTGGAGAACTAACCCACATCTCAGGATGCCAAGCCCAAACGGCTATACTTTCAAGGATTGAATGTATAAGGAGCATTGAGTGAATTCTGAATCCATCGCCGTCATCATCCCCTGCTACAACGAAGCGCTCACGATTGGTAAGGTCATCGACGACTTTCACCGCGAGCTTCCGCAGGCGACGGTCTATGTCTATGACAATAACTCGTCGGACGATACCTCACGCATCGCCACCGAGCACGGCGCCACGGTGCGTTTTGAGCCGCGTCAGGGAAAGGGCAACGTGTGCCGTCAGATGTTTCGCGACATCGATGCCGATTGTTACCTGATGGTCGACGGCGATGACACCTACCCCGCCGAGGCGGCCAAAGCCCTCTGCGAGCCCATCCTCAACGGCACGGCCGACATGACCGTGGGCGACCGTCTTTCCAACGGCACCTATGCCGAGGAGAACAAACGTGCCTTCCACGGCTTTGGCAACAACCTGGTACGTGCCATGATCAAGTGGATCTATGGCTACAGCTTCGATGACGTCATGACCGGCTACCGCGCCATGAGTCGCCCGTTCGTTAAAACCTTCCCTGTGCTTTCCGAGGGCTTTCAGATCGAAACCGAGCTCTCGATTCACGCTGTCGACCACCGCTGGCGCATCAAAGATGTGCCCATCGAGTACCGCGACCGTCCGGAAGGCTCCGAGTCCAAGCTCAATACCGTGAGCGACGGCATTAAAGTCGTCGCGATGATCGGCACGCTGTTCAAGGACTACCGCCCGCTGAAGTTCTTCAGCCTGGTTGCGCTTCTGTTTGCGGTGATCGGCCTCGCCCTGGGCACGCCCATCGTTGTCGAGTATTTCCAGACCGGCCTCGTTCCGCGCTTCCCCACCGCCATGCTCGCCGCGTCGTTTATGTTCCTGTGCGGCCTGAGCCTTGCAACCGGATTCATCCTCGATTCCGTGGCAAAGGTCGAAAAAAAGCAGTGGGAGGTCAACGTGTACAGCAAATACGCCTACAACGACCAGCCTGGCAGGTCCGCCACCACGCCAAGCGAGAGGTAGATCTTCCGCAAAATACTATTGGCACCACTGCGTAGATAGCCACCAATCAAAACCACCCCTAAAAGGGGTGGTTTGCTCTTAGGGTATAACCCTTGGATT
>URAQ01000119.1 GCA_900545875.1 uncultured Collinsella sp. | reverse complement strand
AGCGCAAGCCGCTCGGCAAGCGTCGCCGCTTTCTTGCGGCGCCACATCTTATCCGTGATGGGAAACCCGTCGCGCTCGGCGCGAAACGCCCCAAACATGCGGATCTCGATATGGCCAATCACATCGACGCCCTCGGCATCGCCGGCCTGGAACAGACGCTCGCCTTCGCCCTCAAAGTCGTCACGCAGCGAATACCGCGACAGCTCGCGCACCGGGAGCTTCTTTCGAATTCTAGCAGCCGGCTCACCCAGACAATGCATCGCAAGACGCGCAAACAGCCGATACGACGGATCCAAAATCCCTGGGCGGTTCATGGACATCCAGGCTGCAAGGTCGCTATCGCGGCCCGCGGAGGCCAAATGCAGCGCCACCATCCAAGCCTCGGCACCACCGACCTGCGTCCGACTCAAATCGAGCAGCTCTGCCTCTTCGCGCACCGATACCATCGATGTATTGCGTAAGTACGCCGCGCGCTCTAGCAGCAGTGCGTTGTCGCGTATGTATCCAATCGATTCCTCGGCAAGCCTGAGCACCTGCACCGCACGGAATTTGGCATTGACCGGACGCCCCTCAGCCAGTGACTGCCAGCCTTCCAGTATCAAGCCAAACAACTGAACCTGATTGTCACGCACGCGCACGGCAAAACGGTCGAGCTCATTGAATGCCTGCTCGTCGGTCACCGGCATGCCGGCGAGCAGGCGCCGCGCCGATAACACCATGCGCACCCAGATGGCGAGCGCTCGGATTCCACGCGCTTCGAGCGCCTCGAGTGTCAGGGCCATCTCGTCATCACGCTCGTCAGTCCCTGCATACGACCCATCAAACAGCTCCGCCAGCATACTATCGGCCCGTATAACAATCCCCGCGAGGTCGAGCTCGCAATCGTAGGCCTTGCTCGTTTTGAGCTGCTGTAGAACGCCGCCGTCATCTCCCCGCTCGGTCAGGCACCGCTTGACCTCGATATGCGCAGACAGCATATCGAGTGCGGTATGGGATGTCTCGATTTCTGGCACGGCCAGGTTCGTAGGAAGCCCAAGCCCGTTGTCCCCATAGCAAACAGCCGTCAGCGTCTGGGCCACCCTCCATGAAACAGGGTCTATTTCGCAGGCCGCCCGTTCGCCCCCGCGCTCGATGACCGATGCCATATAGCGAGCGAGCTTTGTATTGGACACGCTGACCGCTGCCAGATATACGCCAAGCGCTTCGGCAGGCGTTGGCTCTGGAGCCGGATCGTCGGCATCGATCGTGCCCAGCGCTGCTCGGCAGATATCGGCCCCGTGCCCCGTCAGAGCCAGATCGACCCCATACTGCCCAGCAAGTTCAAGGACCGCTTCACGGTCCAAAAAGGCGTCCGCCAGGCCCATCGCCGCATCGCATCTACCCGCCTTAAGCAAAATTCGAGCCGCCCTCGGAACAAGTTCGGGGCGAACCTCGGCCACCAACTTACGCAAACGCAAGCGTCCGTTATCCTCCGTGCCCAGACACGTAAAACTCCGCTCGGCGGGGTCCAAGCCAAAGATCGGGTAGTCGCGTACAAAGTAGGACTGGTCGACCATCGACAGCCTTACCCCACAAGCCTCGAGTTCTGCTATATTGCCCTCGCCCATCAAAACCATGAGACATGCCACACAAAACAGCGCATTATTGTCGAGCGAAGCCAGATCGGCAAGTGCCGCGCCATATACGTTGACAATCTCGTTTTCGAGCAGGCCGGCTACGTCGCCTTGGCCATACAGACCCGTCTGCAATGCCGAAACGAGCTCGGGCACGCCCTGCGTGAGCTGATAGAAGTCGAGCGATGTGCTGATCGAAAACGCCGATGCCCACGCCGAATACTCATAGGCATGCACCTTGAGCATCTGCGCATTGATCTTAACCGAATCGCCCAGCCCATGAATCAGCTGACGATTTGAAGGACGGCAGGAGATAAAGACCCCTACCCCCATAGCGCGCAGGCCGCGAATCCCGTCGATGAGGTCTTCGGTATCGTGCTGATCGAGGTTTGGCACATTATCAATCGCGATAAGGGAGTGCGGTTTGTCTTTGAGTTCTTCGGTAACCACCTCGAGCTGCATAAACACCTCGCGCCCAGTGGCGCGATCGGCCTCGATAATCCGCACGGGGCCTCGCGTCGGGTCGCATTTAACCTCATGGGTGTACTGCAGCAGCACCGAGGTCTTCCCAAACCCGTCGGGCGCATAAAGAACCACGATGCCGGCCTTTCGGCCCTTGGCGATAAGCTCATTCATCAAGCGTTCGCGTCGCACCATATAGCCTCCGCCCAGCGGCATCAGCTCGAGGTCGTCTATACCGCTCAAATCGTTTACCATGCCCGCTCCTCAACTCGACCGTATGGACACTGTAGCCGCAAGACCATACAAGCCGCGCTATGAATAGAGCGACCTTGTGTTTTAGGTTGTCTTTTGGTACGCAAGCGGCAAGTTTTTGTACAGCGAGGGCCGATTGTTATTAATCCCCCGACTAATCGGTCTTTAAGCAGGTAAATGAGCTTGTCAGCTTGTCCCATCTAAGCGGCAGTGTAACGCAGATGAACAAGGTCCAGCCATGTCATTCAACTCGCCTAGCACCCGCTACCGTCTACGACCTTCTAGTGGCATTTTTGCATAGAATCTGATATGGAATGAATCAAGCTGTTGGACATCCGGTATTCGTTAAGCTTACGGCAAGTTTTTGGTCAAGTGGGCGGAAAGGGATAGCAAAAAGGCCCCCGCAAAGCGGGGGCCTTAGGCAAGGTTATGTCGAGCTGCAGGATTCGCGCTACTCGCAGAGCGAAAGAGCGGCCTCGTCGGCAACGACAACGCAATTGGTGTGCAGCTGCAGGATCGAAGCCGGGCACTCGGGCGTAACCGGACCATAGCACATGTCATGCACAGCCTGAGCCTTGGCCTCGCCGTTGGCGACGACCAGGATCATGCGGGCATACATGATGGTCTGGGTACCCATGGTGTAGGCCTGACGGGGAACGTCGTCGATGCTGTCGAACAGGCGGCTGTTGGCCTGAATGGTGCTCTCGGTGAGGTCGACGCAGTGCGTGCCCTTGGAGAAGTGGTCATCGGGCTCGTTGAAGCCGATGTGGCCGTTGTTGCCAATGCCGAGCAGCTGCAGATCCGGGTAACCGGCGGCGGCGACGATCTTGTCGTACTCAGAGCAGGCAGCGGCGGCGTCGGGGTTGGAGCCATCGGGCACATGCGTGTTGTTCAGGTCGATGTTGATGTGATCGAAGAAGTTCTCGCGCATGAAGTAGTGATAGCTCTGGGGATCGTCGTGCGAAAGGCCACGATACTCGTCCAGGTTATAGGTGCTGACCTCGGCAAAGTCGACGTCGCCCTTCTCGTACCAAGCAGCGAGCTGCTTGTAGGCACCGATCGGGGTGGAGCCGGTGGCAAGGCCCAGTACACAGTCGGGCTTGAGGATAACCTGGGCCGAGATGATATTGGCGGCCTTGCGGCTCATATCCTCGTAGTCTTTAGCTTTAATGATCTTCATTACGCGTCCTTTCTCGTACAAGAGAGGCAAGGCTCCCTTACAAGCACTTGCCCGCGGCCCGCGTCGGCCGCAACCAACGTGTGCGGCCACCAGGGCGAGGTCGCGTAATGTATGTGTCTCGTGTCTAACCGCGTCGAGGCCCCTGCCCGTCCACGGTGACCCAAAGCTGTTTAGCCTCGGACAAATCCCATCTTGCCACGGAGGGCGTCCTCTTTCAAGGGCGCCCTCCGTAAACGTGTTTGAATTGTAGGCTAATGGCCACGTGCACTTGCTAGCGCTCGCGAGCAACGATGAGTTGGTCCATCTCTTCGACATGCACACCAACGGAGCCCTTGATGCTTGAGAACTCAACGGAGTTGCACACCAAGATGGGAACCGTCACATCGTAGCCCTCGGCAGCAATTGCCTCGCGATCGAACTCAATGAGTACATCGCCCTTATGGACGATGTCACCCACTTGCGCATGTACGGTAAAGTGCTTGCCCTCGAGCTGAACAGTGTCCAAACCAACGTGGATGAGCACGTCCAGGCCATCGACCGTGTTAAGCGCAACAGCGTGTCCCGTGGGAAAAATGGCCTCGACCTTGGCATCAGCCGGTGCAATCACACGCGTTCCGGTGGGCTGAATCGCCACGCCCTGGCCCAAAAGGCCGGTGGCAAACGTCTGGTCGTTTACCTCGGAAAGCGGAATGACGTCGCCCGAGATGGGAGCATCCAGCGTAAGGACTCGACCACGCATACCAAAAGACCTTAGGACTTTAGTGAACATGCTCCCCCTCGGACATACCAATCAATCAAAATAACCTTAACAGTTTACCACTTGGCAACGGTTTTTGACCATTAGGGAAGTTCGCGCTTGACAACCTCGACGATGTCGTCAACAACGCGCTGGGTCAGCTCGTGCGTCTCGGCCTCGGCCATCACGCGGACCAGTGGCTCGGTACCGCTCGGGCGCACCAGAATGCGGCCGCGGCCATCAAGCTCCTTCTCGGCAGCAGCGACGGCATCCCAGATGGGCTGGCAATCGTCCAGACCAGCCTTGTTGTCGGAATGCACGTTGACGAGTACCTGCGGGTACTTCTTCATGATGCCGGCAAGATCGGTGAGGGTACGACCGGTGCGCTTGAGCACGGCCAGCAGCTGCAGAGCCGTCACCAAGCCGTCACCGGTGGTGTTGTGCTCCAGGAAGATGATGTGGCCGGACTGTTCGCCGCCGATGACGGCGCCGTCCGCGAGCATGCGCTCCAGAACGTAGCGGTCGCCCACGGCGGTCTGAACCATCTCGAAGCCCTGCTCCTTCATAGCAATGGAGAAGCCCAGGTTGCACATGACGGTCGAGACGATCTCGGAGTTGGCGAGCTTGCCGCGAGCGGCGAGGTCAGAACCGCAGATAGCCAGGATGTAGTCACCGTCGATCTCATTGCCCTCGCTGTCCACGAACAGCACGCGGTCGGCGTCGCCGTCGTGGGCCAGACCGATGTCAGCATGGGTGCGCAGCACGAGCTCGCGCAGGGGCTCAAGGTGAGTGGAGCCGCACTCAACGTTAATGTCAGTGCCGCAGTAATCGGTGTTGATGGCATGGACCGTGGCGCCCAGGCGCTGCAGCGCGGCGGGCGTGGTCTGGCAGGAAGCACCGTGACCGCAGTCAACGGCAACGACCAGGCCATCGAGCCTCAGGCCATCAAGCGTATCGATGGCATGATCGACATATGCCTTGCGGGCGTCCTTCATCTTGATGATGTGGCCCACGCCGGCACCGGTCGGCAGCGTGTTGGCAGCCATGGCTTCCTCGGACATGACCCAGGCGCTGATCTCTTCCTCGACAGCATCAGGAAGCTTCATGCCCTTGCGGCTAAAGAACTTGATGCCGTTGAACTCCGGCGGATTATGCGAAGCGGAGATGACGATGCCGCCATCGAGCTCGTTTTGGACGGTGAGCAGCGCCACGGCCGGCGTAGGAATGACGCCGCAGCAGTGCGGGCGGCCGCCCTCGGCCATAATGCCGGCAGTCAGAGCGCTCTCGAGCATAGTGCCCGAAAGGCGCGTATCACGGCCGATGCAGATGTCCGGACCAAGAAACTTGGTCGCCGCGCGGCCCAGACGAAATGCGAGATCGCACGAAAGATCGGCGTTGGCGACGCCACGGACGCCGTCGGTACCGAAGATGTTCTGGGGCATAGGATCGCTCCTTCCCTAGCAGGCGATATGCAACCGCCCACCCTAGTCGAAAAAGAAAAGC
>URAQ01000118.1 GCA_900545875.1 uncultured Collinsella sp. | reverse complement strand
CGCGATCCAGCTATCGTCGAGCGTCTGCGTGCAGGTCACGTTGACGGTGGCGTACTCGTGGGCGCACACGCGTAGCACGGAGCCCACGACACCCTCGCCGGTAACGGGGGAGTCTAGGGCAATATGTAGATCGAGCGTCGACTGGGGACGGGCGACGACGTCGATGGCGGCGATGGCCGCGGCGGCATCGACAGCGCTCACGCGCACGGTAACCGTGGCGTGCTTGTATGCGGGCACATCGATGACGATGCGCTTGGTAGCGTGGTCGGCCAGGTAGGTGTAGGCAGCCTCGCCCATGCCAGTCTCGAAGGCCTCGGCAGGGGAGAGCTCCTCCTCGAGCTTGATGGCGCCGGCCTGGTAGACGGAGGTCGCAGGCACGTCGAGCTCGGTCTCGGGCGTGATACGGGCGCGGTCGGCGGCATCGCCGGGGGCGGAGGCGCGGCGCTCGGGGAAACGCTCGGCCATAGCGTCCATGGCGGCTTCAAACGCGTCTGCCACGCCGGTAAACTGCTCGTCCAAGCCCTCGACCTCAACGGCCTCGGTGGGAGCGGCGGCAAGCTCGTCAGAGAGCTCGAGCTTGGTCTGGTTCATCTTGAGCCAACCCCAAGTGGCAGCCGGCATCGCATTAACCTGCTCAAGGATGGTAGCAGCGGTGTTGGTGGTCTGTTTCATTATCCGATCGCTCCTTCCATCTCGAGCTTGATCAGGTTGTTCATCTCGACGGCGTACTCCAGCGGCAGCTCCTTGGAGACCGGGTTGGCAAAGCCGTTGACGATCATGGTACGGGCCTCTTCCTCCGAGATACCGCGGCTCATCAGGTAGAACACCTTATCGTCGCCGATGCGGCCGATGGTGGCCTCGTGGCCGATGTCGACGTTCTTGGCGCGGATGTCCATGGCGGGGATGGTGTCGGAGCGGCTCTGGTCGTCGAGCATGAGCGACTGGCAGCTCACGGTTGCCTTGGAGCCCTCGGCCTTGGGTGTGGCAACGATAGAGCTGCGGAAGGTCTGAATGCCGCCGCTCTTGGAGATGCCCTTGGTCTCGACGGTTGCCGAGGTCTCGGGCGCGTTGAGCACGACCTTGCAGCCGGTATCGAGGTTCTGACCGGCGCCGGCAAAGGTGATGCCGGTAAAGCTCGACCGGGCGCGGCGACCGTTGAGCACGCTCATGGGGTAGAGGTAGCCCACGTGGCTGCCGAAGGAGCCGCTGATCCACTCGATGTCGCCATCCTCGTCCACGCGCGCGCGCTTGGTGTTGAGGTTGTACATGTTCTTGGACCAGTTCTCGATGGTCGAGTAGCGCAGGTGTGCGCGTTTGCCCACAAAGAGCTCCACAGCGCCGGCGTGGAGGTTGGCAACGTTGTACTTGGGCGCGGAGCAACCCTCGATAAAGTGCAGGTCGGCATCGTCCTCGACGATGATGAGCGTGTGCTCAAACTGGCCGGCACCCTTGGCGTTGAGGCGGAAGTAGCTCTGCAGCGGGAAATCGAGCTTGGTGCCCTTGGGCACGTAGACAAACGAGCCGCCGGACCATACGGCGCCGTGCAGGGCCGCAAACTTGTGGTCGGTGGGCGGGATGAGTGTCATAAACTTCTCGTGGATGAGCGGTTCCCACTGCGGATCGTGCAGGGCTTCCTCAATACCGGAGTAGACGATGCCCATCTTGGACGCGGTGTCCTGCATGTTGTGGTAGACGAGCTCGGAGTCGTACTGCGCGCCGACACCCGCCAGGTAGCTACGCTCGGCCTCGGGGATGCCTAGGCGCTCAAAGGTGTTCTTGATGTCGTCGGGCACCGACTGCCAGTCGTGCTTTTGGTCGGTGTTGGGCTTGACGTAGGTGACGATGTTGTCCATGTCCAGGCCCTCGATGGAGGGGCCCCACGTCGGATCCGGGAAGCGGTTGAAGATTTCGAGGGACTTTAAGCGCAGGTCGAGCATCCACTGCGGCTCGTCCTTTTTGGCGCTGATCTCGCGCACGATGTCGGGCGTGATGCCGGCGTCGAGGCGCTCGAATCCCTCCTCGCCATAGGTGAAGTCGTAGAGGCTGCGGTCGATGTCCGCGACCTCGGTGCGGTTCTTGGTCATTGCGTCGCCCCTTTACGCCTGCTGCTCGGCAGCGGCGGCCTCGGCCTGGGCGCGCTGCTCGGCGGCCTCGCGCTCGAAGGTCTCAAAACCGTTCTTGTCGATCCAGGGGATGAGCGAGGCGTCGTCCTCGCGCACGATGTGGCCCTTGACCATAACGTGGACGCGGTCGACATCCAGGTGCTCCAAGATGCGCGTGTTGTGTGTGATGATGAGCATGGAGCCGTCGCAGCTCTTGCGGTAGGCGTCCATGCCGTGGCTGACGGTGGACAGGGCGTCGACGTCTAGGCCCGAGTCGGTCTCGTCGAGGATGGCGAGCTTGGGCTGCAGCAACAGGAGCTGGAGCATCTCGACCTTCTTCTTCTCGCCGCCCGAGAAGCCCACGCCCAGCTCGCGGTTGAGGTAGGCGGTATCCATGTTGAGCTCTGCCACGAGCTCCTTGACGCGACGGCGGAACTCCTTGCCCTTCATCTCCAGGCCGGGGCGGCCGGCGATGCTGGCGCGCAAAAAGCTCGACAGCGGCACGCCCGGAATCTCGACCGGGGCCTGGAAGCTCAGGAACAGGCCGGCGCGCGAGCGCTTGTCGGTGGTGAGTTCAGTGATGTCCTGGCCGTCAAAGACGATGCGGCCGTCGTTGACCGTGTAAACGGGGTCGCCCATGACCAGGTGGCCGAGGGTGGACTTGCCGGCGCCGTTGGGTCCCATCAGAACGTGGGTCTCGCCGGCGGCGACGTTGAGGTTGACGTTGTGGAGGATGGTCTTCTCGTCCACGGAGGCGGTCAGACCTTCGATGGAAAGCAGCGGATTTGCGCTCATGCTGTCCCTCTCTGTATATGGTGTACTCATAGGTGTACTAAACCCTAGGAATCTTCTCGGAATAAAGTTACTATGGGTTCGGCGTTAGTCAAGGGAAAACCCGACTAATCCACTCGACTTTTCAAATTCTGGGACAAAATAACCTGTTGTGTTTGTCCCACTTACTTAAGATTTGGGACAAACAAACCTGGTTATGTTGTCCCAGATGCGATGGGAGGGTAGGTATGCTCATTTCTTCTAAGGGCCGCTATGCCCTCCGTCTGATGATCTATATCGCAGCGCTTGGTGACGCCGAGGGCAAGATTGCCCTTCGCGAGGTCGCTGACCGCGAGCATATTTCACAAAAGTATTTGGAGCAGCTGGTTCGTCCGCTCATGAAGGCGGGCCTGCTTAGGAGCGTGCGCGGTAAGGGCGGCGGCTACATGATGGCGAAGGACCCGGCCGAGGTGCGCGCCGGCGACATCCTGCGTGCCGTCGAGGGCAGCACGGCTCCGGTGGCGTGCGATGGCATCGACAACAGCTGCACCCGCAGCGATTTGTGCTCGACCGTCAAGTTCTGGCGCGGTTTGGACGACGTGATCGAAAAGTACGTCGACGGCGTGACGTTGGCCGACCTGGCCGCCGTCCCCGAAATCAACTTTGACATTAAGCTGTAGGTTGAGCGCAATTCCTTAAGATTTCGCGGAGGGTTGTTGCCGTTTACCGAGGGGTTGTTGTGCAACAACGGGCGAGCTGCAATACTTATTTTTATCTTTGCAAACTGAACTTTAACTACACCAATGCAGGGAGGATCTTATGCAGCCCAAGCATTCTGCTATTGTCGCGGGCCTGACGTTGGCGCTTTCGTTTGGCGCCGTTTCCGCGCCGGCACCCGCCGCTGCCGAGGAGCCCACGCCGGGCGTTGCCTCGGATGCCACCGATATCGATAAGGGTCTCTACACCCAGCAGTCCTTCTCAGGCGTGCTGAGGTCGGTCCAGGGCGTTTCGTTTGTCAACGTGACTCCCGAGATGAAGTACTTTACCAAGTACGAGAGCCATGGTAACTACAACCAGGGCTTTTCGTACGGTGACGGCTATAACGCGTTGGGCTATTACCAGTTCGACCGCCGCTGGTCGCTCATTCCGTTTATGAAGCAGGTCTACAACTACAGCCCCGAAAAATACAGCATGCTCAAGGATGCGATTGATCGCGGCAGCGAGATTTCCAACACGAGCAATGCCATGTACGAGAACGGTCAGCTCACCGAGTTGGGCCGTATTGCGCAGGAGGCCTTCCAGGGTGCTTACAACACCGATCCTGTTGAGTTCTCAGCACTTCAAGATGCTTATGCGTACAACTCGTACTATGCGGTGACCGAGGCGTGGCTCAAGAGCGGCCTGGGTATTGATATTTCGGGCCGCGCCGACTGCGTCAAGGGCATGGTGTGGAGCATTACCAACATGTGCGGCACTGGTGGCTGCAGGGACTTTTTCCGCTGGGCGAATCTTTCCAACGATATGTCCGATCGCGAGTTTGTGACGGCGCTTTCCTACAGCGTGGTCAATAACGTGGCGACCAAGTATTCGAGCCAACCCCAGTATCATGAGGGCTGGAAGAACCGCTACCGCAACGAGCTGAAGGACTGCTTGGTTTATATCGCCGAGGACGAGGCCGCTGCCGCTGCGACGCCCGTGCAGCCCGAGCCTACGCCGGCGCCCTCGCCGACACCTGATTCGAATGACGGCTCGAGTGACGATGCCAACGATGACAGGATGGATGCGCCCTCGACCGATGCTGACGGTAATGGCTCTGCTGGTGGCACTACCAACGACGGCTCTACCTCGAACGGCTCCGATTCGAACGGCTCTGCTGCGGGCGATTCGTCTTCAAGCTCTGCCGGCAATACGGACAGCGACGCTTCTGGTTCGACCGACGCTGGCACCTCTAACTCATCCACCGGCTCGAGCGATTCGTCCGTTGACACCGGCTCTAACAACGGCTCCGGCTCTGACGCAACCCCTGATTCCGACGCTTCCAAGGACGACTCGAATAAGGCGCCGGACGCTCCCGTTGCTTCGCCGGACAAGAAGCCTTCTTTCTCCGTGCAGCTTGGTTCTACGCTGGGCTCTTCGCTGATGGCTGGCGTCAATAATGGCTCGACCCAGAACAAGGACAATTCTGATCAGGTTTCCACGGAAAAGACCGAGGCCGCAAAGGGCGACTCCAAGGACAAGGCTTCCGAGAAGACCGAATCTGATAAGGGTTCTAGCTCTGAGGAGAAGGACGACAAATCCGCTCAGAAGAAGGACGAGAGCAAGACCGAGGGCGAAAAGAAACAGTCCGAAGACGACGTCAAGAGCGGTGCTGACAACCAAGTCCAGGAGCAAAATGACTCCAAAACGGTTACCACTACAACCACCACGACCACCACAACCAAGTCATCTGGCGGCAACATGCCCAAGACGGGCGACTTGATCGTGATGGCGAGCCTTGCCAGCGCGAGCTTGGCCACACTGGGTGCTACGTCTATCGTAAGTGGTAAGCATAAGCTCGATCAGCAGAAGAAGGCTTCTGGGGAGGACAGCTCGGAGGAGTAGCCTCTCGGTTGCCAGATAACTAAAGAGTCGGGACGGGGTCCGGTGCGAATGCATCGGGCCCCGTTTTGTTGTGCAACGATTAGTTATGCCCCCTCACACCTCTTGTTGCTACCGTTGCCCGATATGTTCGCGCGGCGTCGTCGGTACGCGCGAGGCGGTCATTACAATTGGCATCGTGCAGCGATTTAGGGGGAACGTTTTGGTGTCTGAACAGGCAAATGTTGATTGTGCTGCTGGCTTTGGCGTGCGCTTGATCGGCTGTGCCGACGATGCGGCTTTG
>URAQ01000117.1 GCA_900545875.1 uncultured Collinsella sp. | reverse complement strand
CAAGGGAACATAGAAGTTGGGGACGTTCTTAAACGACTAGTCAAACAAGAACGTCCACAACGACTACTCATTTAAGTCTGTCCCCAATGACTGCGGAAAGCGCATCTCACACCGGCACATGGCTTTCGGGTCCTTTCTCCGTGCTCCCTATAAGTTCGGCTGGACTCCCCGCAACCTGTTCCGAGTTGGCGGAACGAGCGCGACGTGGAGTGTCATTCTTTACCGCGTTAGACTAGACGCAGGGAAAGGAGGAGGACATGGATGCTCGCGTCAAGCAGCTTGTAAATATGATCGAGGACGCTCAGCCTGTCGCTATCGCGGTACTTGCCAAGCGTCTCGAGGTAAGCGAGCGCGCCGTGAGAAACTATATCCATCGCGCAAACGACAACCTTGCAGGGGTTGCACGCATCGTTGGCAGCAAGGGGCAGTATCGTATCGATGTTGCACGTGCAGATGAGCTTGCTCGCTTGCTAGACGGTGCGGCTCAGGCCCATCCGGGCATTCCTGATACGCGCGACGGCCGTGTGTCCTTCCTTCTTAACGACCTCCTCATGCGGTCCCAGTGGGTGACGATTGAGGAGTATGCGGATTTACTCTACGTTTCGGCGCGGACTCTGTCCAATGACATGCGTCTGGTAGAGCAGAAACTCGCCCAATTTGACTTAACGCTCGAAAAGCGCCCACGCTACGGAATCCGCGTTGCGGGCGGGGAGTCACAACGGCGCCTGTGCCTGGCCTCGCTGGTGAGGCCCGTGTTGCCCGACACCGACGATGCAAAGCTCGCCGAGCGCCTGCGGGCCATCGCCGCATGTGTGGACGATGCCCTGACGGCCTCGCCCGTCACGGTGAGCTCGCTGGCATCCCGCAATCTCATCATGCATCTTTACATTGCTCTTGGCCGCATCGAGCAGGGCTGCTATGTCCCAGCTGCAGAATCGGACGTTCAAAAACTGGAGGGAACGCGCGAATACGCCGCGGCTTTCCAGATTGCCGCAAACATCAAGGATGCCCTGGGCGCGAGCATGCCCCGAGAAGAGGTTGCCTTTATCGCAATCCATTTGCTCGGCAGGGGCACGGGCGTGCCCGAGAAGGGCTCTGCCGTTATCTCGGACGAGATGTGGGAGATTGCTTCCGAGATGGTACGTGCGGTCAACGATGAGTTTAGGTTTGACTTTAGCGGCGATCTTGAACTTCGCATGAACCTTGCTCGGCATATCGGCCCTCTGGGCTATCGCCTTGAATATCACATGCATATGGATAACCCCATGCTGCCCGATATCAAGACGAGGTTTCCGTTGGCCTATTCGATGGCAGCTGGCACCTCGCAGGTACTCGAGCGTCATTTTGGCAGCCAGCCCTCTGATGAAGAGCTCGGCTACATCGCCATGGCATTTGCCCTGGCCCTCGAGCAGCAAGCCGACCAGCCGCGTCGCAAGCGCATCCTGATCGTGTGCGCCTCGGGAGCGGGAAGCGCCCGTATGCTCGAGCACCAGTACCGCAAGCAGTTTGGCATGTATATCGATTCGATTGAGACATGCGATGTCGCCCGCGTGGGGACGTTCGATTTTTCGCACATCGACTACGTGTTCACAACGGTGCCGCTCAACGTCAAGTTGCCCGTGCCCGTCCGCGAGGCCGATTTCTTCTTGGAGACGAGCGATGTCAACGCTATCCGCAAGGTGCTGAGCGACGACACTGCGCAATCGGACTCCGTAAGCTCTTTCTTTAGCCGTGCCCTGTTCTTCAACCGCGTTGAGGCGTCGTCGAAGCAGGCCGTTCTCCGATATCTCTCCGAGCGCGCCGTCGAGAGCGGCCGTGTCGATGCCCAGTTTGCCCAAGAGGTCGCCGAGCGCGAGAGCGCGAGTGCCACCTCGTTTGGCAATGGGGTAGCCATGCCCCATGGGATGCATCCCTTGAGCGCCGAGGCCTTTGTTACCGTGGGCCTGCTCGAACATCCCATTCTTTGGGACGAATACGGCCATGAGGTCGATATCGTCTTTATGGTGTCGTTTGCCCGGTCGGGCGGCGATGAGGCGCGGATCTTGAGCTCACTGCTCGCCGAGATCTTTATGGACCGCCAGGGGGTCGAGCGCCTACGCGAGCGCCGGTCCTGGCATGAGCTGATGGCGCTTGTGCAAGCGCATACGGCTTAAGACTTCTTTTGTCGATAACCCTGTCTGTCTACCTGCAATAAACCTCGAGGATTGCGGGCGGGAGATAGGCGTTTCGAATATTCAAGTACAAACCAAACATCACGGGAGAGGAGACCGTTATGGACGATCAGGGAACCGAGATGGTTTCGTTTCAGCTGGTCGCTGCAGCGGGAGAGGCACGCAGCCTTGCCTTCGAAGCCCTTGAAAAGGCAAAAGCGGGGGATTTTGACGCCGCCGCCAAACTCATGAAGCAGTCAAAGGATGCGGGAATCAAGGCTCACCACATCCAAACGCAGCTGCTTTCGACTGAGGCAGCGGGCGAGCATCTGTCGGTGGATGTGTTGCTGGTCCATGCTCAGGACCACCTCATGTGCTCCATGCTTGCTCAGGAGCTCGTGCAGGAGCTGATCTGCCTGTATGAGTGCACTGCAACCAAGAACGCCTAGCGGCGTGCGGTGACTATTCAACCAATCAATGCGAAGGGAATCCCTTATGAAGATCCTTCTTGTTTGCGCAGCTGGTCTGTCTACAAGCATTCTGATGAAGAAACTCGAGAAATATGCGGAGCAAAACGGCATCGAGCTCGATATCGATGCGGTGGGTATCGGCGAGTATCAGGAGACGTGCGCCAATTATGACGTGCTGCTCTTGGGGCCGCAGGTGTCCTACCAGCTCAACACCGTCAAGCAGGGGAGCGGTAAGCCGACCGCGGTCATCCCCGCACAGGACTACGGCATGGGCAACGCCGCCAACGTGCTGGCACTCGCCCAGTCGCTGTTGGGTTAGGAGGCGACCATGGAGAAGTTCATGACCCTGCTTCAGGAAAAACTGACCCCTATCGCCAATTTCTGCGGCACCGAGCGCCACTTTGCCTCCATGCAAAAGGGCTTTATGAGCGCGATCAGCTTCATCTTGGTATCTGCCGTCTTTATGATCCTCGCCAACCCGCCGGTCACGGCCGACCTGGTGGCGCAGGGCGGGTTCTGGTCCGTCTTTGGCCCTTGGCTCGATTTTGCGACGGCCAATAAGCTCACGCTGCTCATCCCCTTCAATATGACGATGGGCATACTGTCGGTGATCGTGACGTTCGCAATCGCCTATAACCTGGCGGGCACCTACAAGATGCCCAAGCTTAACGCCGGCATGACCTCGCTGGTGATGTTCCTGATCGCCGCGGCGCCGTCGTCCTACTACCAGCTTGCTGACGAGTCCGTGCTCCAGGCGGTCCCCTGCACCTATCTGGGTGCGCAGGGCCTGTTTACCGCCATCATCGTTGCCTTGGTCTCCGTCGAGGTCACGCGCTTCTGCCAGACCAAGGGCATCACCATCAAGATGCCCGATGGCGTGCCGCCGTTTTTGTCCGAAACCTTTGGCGCCATCGTACCTATGCTCGCCAACATCCTCATCTTCTTTGGCGGCAACCTGCTGATCCAGATGATCGATCCCGCGCTGTCCATCCCCTCGGTTATCGAGAAGCTGCTCGCTGCCCCGCTTTCCGTCGCGGTTGACTCTGTGCCCGGCGCACTGCTTATCTGCTTCATGACGCTGCTGTTTTGGTGCTTTGGCGTCCACGGCAACATGATCGTAATGCCCATCACCGCCCCGGTCTCGCTTGCCGCCTTTGCCGCCAACGCCTCGCTCTATGCTGCCGGGCAGCCGCTTGAGTTCCACCCGGTGCTCATGTCGTTGGCCATCAACCTCATCGGCGGCACGGGTAATACGTTCTCTTTTGTGGCGCTCTGCGCGTTTAGGGCAAAGTCGCAGCAGCTCAAGGCATTTGGCAGGGCATCGATCGTGCCGAGCTTCTTCCGTATCTCCGAGCCCGCGATCTTCGGCGCGCCCATCATCTTCAACCCGATCCTCATGATTCCGTTTGTGCTAGGCGGCATGATCTCGGCCCTGCTGTATTGGGGTGCGGTCTCACTGGGTCTTGTCTCTAACTTCTACATCTTGGTGAGCGGCACGTTCCCCATCTTCGTTCAGGGCTTTGTCCAGTGCCTCGACCCGCGCATCTGGGTGTTTACGATCGTTTTGATCGTGGTCATGGCTGTGGTCTGGTACCCGTTCTTTAAGGTGTACGATAACCAGCTCCTGGCTCAGGAGCAGGAGAACGCCGCGGCAGCTTCTGCCGAGGATGCTGAGTAGCATGAGTTACTTTGACAGAACGTCTGCCGCCGGTATGCCCGAGGGCTTTTTGTGGGGTGGTGCCCTCGCCGCCAACCAGGCCGAAGGGGGCTGGAACGAGGGCGGCCGCGGCATGTCGCACTCCGACCTGATCCCACAGGGTTCCGACCGCTGGGATGTAATGTTTGGCAGGCAAAAGCCCGTGGACGATCCGGACAGGCTGTATCCATGCCGCTGGGGCAACGACTTCTTCCATCATTGGCACGAGGATGTCGAGCTCTTTGCCGAGATGGGCTTTAAGTGCCTGCGTCTTTCAATTTGCTGGAGCCGTATTTTTCCCACAGGGATGGAGGCCGAGCCCAACGGCGAGGGCTTGGAGTTTTACCGTCAGGTATTCGAGGCGCTGCGCGAGCATGGAATCGAGCCGCTTGTGACGCTGTCGCACTACGACTATCCGTTGGCTCTGGTCGAGCGCTATGGTGGCTGGCAAAGCCGAGAGATGATCGAGCGGTATGCGCACTACGTCGAGACCGTCGGACGCGCGTACCAGGGCCTCGTGCGTTATTGGCTTACGTTCAACGAGATCAACAGCGTGGCGCTGTCCTATCTCAACGCGGGTGTCACGCTCGAGGATGAGCGTGACCGTGCAGCCGTGACTGCGGCGTTCTCGCACCATATGTTTATGGCGAGCGCTCGCGCTGTCGAGATTCTGCACAAGATCGATCCCGCAAACAAGGTGGGTTGCATGGTCGCTGCCGGTGCGACCTATCCGTACCGTTGTGCGCCCGAGGACGTATGGCTTGCGTATGAGGAGGACCGCGGCCGCTACTTCTACACAGACGTGATGGCTGCGGGCGCCTATCCTGCTTGGAAGCTGCGTGCACTCGAGAAAGAGGGTGTTCACGTGCCCTTTGAGCCGGGCGATACGGAGTATCTGGCAGAGCATACGGTCGACTTCATCTCGTTCTCGTACTATTGCTCGCGCTTGGTGTGCGCCGATGATCAGGTGATCGCCGAGAAGGCGGAGGGCAACGTGTTCCCGACGCTGCGCAATCCGTACCTCAAGGATAAAGAGACTGCCTGGAAATGGCAGATCGATGCGCTGGGTTTGCGCGTGACGCTTGCCGGCTACCACGATCGTTACCATCTTCCGCTCTTTATCGCTGAGAACGGTGTGGGCGGACTCGATGCGCTGGAAGACGGCAAAGTCCACGATGCGTATCATATTGATTACCTGCGAAGGCATATTCTTGCGCTGCGCGATGCAATTGTCGAGGACGGTGTTGACCTGATGGGATACACGCCGTGGGGCTGTATCGATTTGGTGTCGGCCTCGACGGGGCAGATGAAGAAGCGCTATGGCTTTGTTTATGTTGATGCCGATGATATGGGCAAAGGCACGTTCGATCGCTACCGAAAGGACAGCTTCTGCTGGTATCAAAAGGTCATTGCATCAAATGGCGAGGACTTGAGTTAACCCTTGCAAGCCTGCTGCCCCCGCGGCCCGTTTC
>URAQ01000116.1 GCA_900545875.1 uncultured Collinsella sp. | reverse complement strand
GTCGCCCGCCAGCTGCGCGCGGCGCGTGAGAATATCGGTCAGCTCACGCGTGGTCTCCTCGGCGGAGCTCACCACGCGCACTCCGGGACCCAGTGCATGGCGAATAGGCCCCACGAGCAGCGGAAAATGCGTGCAGCCGAGCACCACGGTATCGATGCCGTGGTCGCGCAGCGGTTCAACCGTGGCACCGACCAGCGCGCGTACGGCAGGCGTATCAAAGATGTCCTCGTTCTCGAGCCACTGCTCTTGCAGATGCGCACCCGAGGCGAGCTCGTGCTCAACGACCTCGACAAAACTCGAGGCAGGGCAGCCGTATACGTCGACGCCGGCATCCAGGTCCTGAATGGCACGCGTGTAAGCACCTGAGCGAATGGTGAGGTTGGTGGCGAGCACGCCCACCCGGCGCGTGCGGGTGCTGTTGATTGCCGCGCGTGCGCCCGGTGCGATCACACCGATGACGGGGACGTCGAGCACCTGCTGGGCCAAACGCAAGGCCGCAGCGGTCGCCGTATTGCAGGCGATGACCATAATCTTGACGTCGTGCTTCGACAGCCAGCGGCCCGCCTGCAGTGCAAACGAGCGCACCTCGTCCTCGGTGCGGGTGCCGTAGGGGCAGCGCTTGGTGTCGCCAAAGTAGTAGACGGACTCGTGCGGCAACGCCGTTGCGATGGCGCGTGCAACCGTCAGACCGCCCAGACCAGAATCGAACACGCCAATCGGGCGCGTGTCGCCTGCCGGATTCTCGATATCGGACATTACCTCACCAGATTCTCTCTCGAAAAGATATGGCTCAGCGCGATAGGACCGCACTACGAACGAGCCGCGACCAGCAGCTCGGCCGTTGCCGCCCAGCCGTCGACAATCTTGCCTCGCGTGACGTAGGCATTATCGCAGGCATCCAGGAACTCAGGCGCGCCGGCGCTGGTCAAACCGTTCTCGACCAGGCAGAACGTGCCCACGTGGTCAGCCATGTAGAAGTCGGACTCGGAATCGCCGAGCGCCAGCGTCTCCTCGCGCTCGATACCCAGGTGCTCGCAGAAACGTGCGATGGCAACGCCCTTGTTGAGGCCGGCGGGATTGATGTTAAACGCGCGGCCATCCTCGACGCGTTCGAGCTCGAGCGTCGTCGGCTTGGACAGATGCGTCAGGTGACCGTTGCAGGCCCAGACCAGGCCGCAGCCGGCCTCGTCAAGAATGGCCTGGACCTCGTCGTCGGGCACATCGCCGCGCATGCCGACGGTGACCTCGCGGTACTTGTAGCCAGTCGACATGTCGTTGTGGTACTCGATCTTATGCGGCCAGCGGGCGAGAATCTTCTCGCACACGCCGGTCTGCTCGATCACCTGATGCGGCGTGAGGCCGCAGGCGGGGTCGTAGGGCATATCGCCGGTCAGGTACTCCCAATCGTTGGCCTTGAGGTCGTACATGACCAGGCCGCCCATCTCGCCGATGTAGGAGTTGAGGCCGAGCACGCGGGCGTCTTCGTGGATCATGGTGCGATTGCGACCCGAGGTGGGGACCACCTGGATGCCGGCACGAGCGAGCGCGACAACCGCCTCGACGAGCTTGGTCGAGGGATTGCCGTCGTTATCGCGCAGCACGCACGAGCCGGGTGCGAGCATCGTGGCGTCCAGGTCGGTAAAGACGTACTTAACCTTGGCAAGACGCTCGCGCATCTCGCCCGAAAGCTCAGCGACGGTCGGCAGGGTATTGTGGGACATGGTCACTCCATTTACGTAGAAGGGGCTTCTGGTCTTAGGCATCGTACGCCGCAAGGGTGCGCTTGAGAATCGAGCCGTCGCGCTCACAAGGCTCGGGTCCGTTCTTGCGCAGCATACGCTCTTCCTCGCCCTTACCGGTCACGATGACCACGGCAGGACGAACAGTTTCGCGCACGACAGTCTCGATAGCGGCAACGCGATCAGTCACGATTTGCCAGTTATCATTTCCCTGCGCTTGAACGTTGCGCGCGATCTCGGTGCAGATGTCCTCGACATTCTCGGGGCCGGGGTCGTCCTCGGTAATCACGATTCGGTCGGCATACTTGCCAGCGGCGATGCCCATCGTGGTGCGTCGATCGACACCCTTACCACCCGTAGCGCCAAATACAACCGCCAGCTCGCGCTCGGGATAGTTCTCGCGCAAGTCACGCAGGAGCGTCTCGAGGCTCATGCCGTTATGTGCAAAATCGACGATGCCCAGGATTTTGCCCGATACGGACGGATAGAGCTCCATACGGCCGGGAACGAAGACGCCCTCAAAGCCGTGGACGATACCCTCTTCGGAAATGCCCAGGGCCTCGGCGCAGGCAATAGCGGCAAGCGCGTTGGACACATTGAACTTAACCGGCGTGGGAATCACAATGTCGCGCGTAAAGCGGGGCGTGCGCACCGTTGCCACCACGCCGCAGTCACCATTGCGAATCGCCAGCGCAAGCACGTCGGCACGCTCGTCGGTCAGGGAGAACGTCACCGTACGTTCGCAACGAGATGCCGCCTCGAGCACACGATCGACCTTATCCATATCGAGATTGACCACGGCAAAACGGCTCTGCGAGAAAATTTTGAGCTTGCTGGCAAAGTAATCCTCGAGTGTCGGATGCTCAATCGGCGAAATGTGATCCTCGCCGATATTGGTAAAGGCGCCGACTTCAAAGGCGATCTTGCCCGTGCGCTCGTATTTGAGGCCCTGGCTCGATGCCTCCATAACCAGCCACGGGGCACCCGCCTCCGCAGCATGTGCGATGCGAGACTGCAGCAGAAAGGATTCGGGAGTCGTCAGCTTGGAAGGACCCGTCTCGATGCCGTCGTCGAACTCAATGCCCGTATTAAGAGCGGGTCGATGACAGCCCGTAAGCTTGGCCTCGTTGGCGAGAATGCCGCGCAGATAAAAGCTACAGGTCGACTTGCCCTTGGTACCTGTAAAGGCGCAGACCTTCACCCTACCCGACGGGTGCCCATAAAAGGCATCTGCCACCACGGCGAGCGTGCGACGAATATCACTCACAATCACCGCGGGAAGATCAACATCGTAATCGACCTCGGAAACGTAGGCCACGGCGCCATCGGCGATTGCCGAAAGCAGGTACTCGCGCTTAAACGCGCGGCCCTTGCAGACAAACAACGTGCCCGGACGCACCTGGCGCGAGTCGTCAGTCGCAAACTCAATGCGCTGGTCGCACGAAGCGCTCGGTCTGGAAACAACAAGGTCATCTTCCTCGAGCAACTCTATATAGCGCATCAGAGTTAGCTTCTCTTGTGTCGGACTCGACATACAAAGACCTCTCTCGCTAAATTCAGCCTTAAAGGGCAAAAGACGTCCCGCGGCAGAAACGATGAAACATTCTGTATTATCAACCATCCTAATATGCCACCTGACCTTGCGCGCACTGCAGCCTTCTAAAAAATTGCATGGACTGTGCCGTGGGTTAATAAATGACAACAGTGTCCACCCCGTGTAAAAACAAGGAAATCTGGGTGCTATTCTTTATCCAAATGTCTTGATGTGCCTCATTGACTCACAATGCCGACCCATCATGCCCAAGCAAAGGATTCCAGATGAAACGACATTTCGAACGTCGCCGCCGCTCGGCACGCGTCCAGTTGACCCGGCACATCGTCTGCGCCTTCGCGACGGTCGTTGTGGCCCTTGCCACCATCATCGGCGCGAGCGGCTGTTCGTCCTCCCAGAACGCCTCGAGCACCTACACACTCGTCGAGAATGGCAAGCTCACCGTCGCAAGTGACTTGGCCACACCCCCGTTTGAATACGTCAACGATTCCGGCGAAGACCAGGGCTTTACCTATGAACTCATGGGTATGATCGCAGACGAGCTCGGTCTGGAGCTCAACTACTTGCCGGCGCAAAAGTTCGACGGCATTATCCCCATGGTCAAGCAGGGTGTAAAGACCGATGTCGGCGCATGTAACATCACGATTACCGACGAGCGCAAGGAAGAGGTCGACTTCACCGACCCCTATATCGACTCCAATCAGGGCGTCGCAGTTGCAAAGAACACTGGATACGACACGGTCGATAGCCTCAACGCACCGGGCGTCAAAATTGCCGTGCAGTCGGGCACCACGTCCGAGGAGTGGGCAATCGAGAACCTGCCGCAGGCAACCACCGTCAACTTTGACGACTGGACGGCAGCCTTCACCGCCGTCATGAGTGGTCAGTGCCAGGCGGTCGTATGCGACCTGCCCGTTGAGCAGTGGATGGTTTCGAACTCCTTTACCGGTATGGAGATCATCAAAGAGGTTCCGACGGGCGAGCAGTTTGGCATTGCCGTCTCTAAAGACAACCCCGGGCTGACACGGGCCATCAACGATGCCCTCACCAAGATCAAGAGCTCCGGCGCCTATGACAAACTGTACGAGAAGTGGTTTGGCATGGCACCCACGAGCGGGGCCGATAACGAGGATGCCTCGAGCTCAGACGACGCGACGGACGCTTCACTCGCCGTCACCTCGGCGACCGCCAAGTCAAACGAAGACAGCGGTAACGGCGTGCTCGGCGGCATCGCAACCCGCCTGACCTGGGAAGCGACAACGGGTAGCGACGAGGGCGACGTTTCGCAAATTGAGCTTGAGTTGCCCGAGGGCGGGTCATTTGAAAGCACCGATGTTAAGGTCACGCTGCTCGACGGACTGAACCAGACGGGTGTCAAGGCATCGTGCTCGCTGGACGGCTCAAAGCTCGTCATCAAGTTCGCCGATCCCGTCGCTGCCGGCTCACAGATTCGCGTTGTCGTCCCCGACGTCGTATTCCCGAGCAACGCGGGCGCCTATGCCGTCACCGGCAGCTATGTCGCCGACAGCGACAAGCGAGATCTTCCCGAGAGTCCCACTATCAGCGTCTCGGAGAGCACCATGGTGCAAGAAATCGTCGCCTGGCTCGATGCCCAGCCTTGGGTTGCCGTATGGAACTCCAACCCGTTTTTGGGCATGTTCTGCAAGCCGCAGATTATCGTCACCTCAATCGCCTCGCTCTTTAAGGGCTGGGGCATAGCACTTGCCGTGACCGCCATCGGTTTTCCGCTCGCCATCCCCATCGGCTTGCTGTTTGCCTTTATGAAAATCAGCCATAGTCGTATGCTACGCGGCATCGCCGTGACATACATCAACGTCCTGCGCGGAACCCCGCTCTTCCTGCAGATCTACATTGCGTTCTTTGGGTTCCCTATGATCGGTCTCAACGTGCCCAATCTGCCGCTCGGCGTTGGCGTGCTAGCCATCAACTGCTCGGCCTATCTTGCCGAGATTTTCCGTGCCGGCATCGAGAGCGTACCGCCTGGTCAATCAGAAGCTGCCTACTCGCTTGGCATGACTTGGTCCCAAGTTATGTCGCGCATCGTGATCCCGCAAGCCGTACGTTGCGCTATACCGACTATGACCAGCGAGTTCGTTATGCTGTACAAGGACACGTCACTGCTTTCGAGCGTTGGCGTCATGGAGCTCATGCTGTTCTCCAAAAACCTCACGGCAACCACGGGCAACATTACGCCCTACATTTGCGCCGCACTTTACTATCTGGTCGTGACGATTCCGCTCATCCACATCGTCACCAAGGTGGAGCACCGTCTCGCCGAGCGCAGCAAGCGCTAACCGCTCATACATAGCATTCGCAACCACGGCCCGCCGCTTCGTCTGAAGATCGGGCCGTGGTTTTTTCGGTTCGCTCGGTGCTTATGCCCTATCACGAAACAAAAGATTGGCATGATAGTAAAGATTATTTGACATCAGCTGTCACAATCCTTGCGGCAGTACACCTGAGCCGTCAGCAGAAAGGATCTTGCATGTGCGGTTTTGTCGGTTTTACCGGTACA
>URAQ01000115.1 GCA_900545875.1 uncultured Collinsella sp. | reverse complement strand
CGACGCCGTCATATTCCCTGGTGCCCCCGGGCGGATTCGAACCGTCGACACCCGCTTTAGGAGATATGATTTAATGCTCCCCCCTACCATTCATCAAACATCATTGAACACCATATAACCGCAGATAAACACAGCAGTTTGTGTCTTTTGCCTCTGATAGCTGCGACTACGCTTTTACAAACATATTACTAACGGCTTTAGCTAAACTGCACTCAATGAATTGTTGAAAACTCATCAATGAAACGGAGTGCAAAGATGTCAGAACAACCACTCATTAGCGGAAGAGGCACGTGTTGGAAAGACAAGAGGTCGCCTAACACCTATCGCTATTATTTTTCACTTGGAATCAAGGACCCTAAGACGGGACGCTACAAACGATCCCCAACTTATACGGTTCACTGCAAGACTAAAACAGAGGCAAAGGCTGCAATGCAGGCCAAGCTGGCAGAAATCAACTCTTCTGGCACGGTCTCTAAAACTAAAAAGCCAACTCTGCTTGCATCCTACTGCTGGGCCTTTCATGAAAATAGGGACACCGAGCTTGCGCCAACGAGCTATGAAAGAGAAGCATACGATTGCAGGCATATCGAAGACCTATTCGGTGCGTTTCAGACAATTGAGGGGCTGACTCCCGATCTAATCGAAGAAACATATGCCGAAGCTCGTCGCACGGGAAAATACAAGCCATCGGAGCTTGTGCGGATCAACGCGAAGTTGCGTCAAATTCTCTCGAATGCAGTCGCGAAGCGAATAATTGACCGAAACCCCTGCGCTACCGTTCACGTTCGCAGACCACGCAACAAAAGAGAATCACTGACAATCGACCAGGTAGCTACCCTATGCACACATCTTCAACACATTGAGCTCACCGCCGAAGCTGTCGGTACGCTAGTACTAGTGTATACGGGTATGCGGAAAGGCGAGATGTTGGGCCTCGAATGGCGCGATTGGGACCCTGCCAATAAAACCTTGAAAATTGACAGGCAGTACACCAACGACCATGAACTGAGGGCACCCAAGTCACAAGAAAGCCAACGCAAAATCCCCGTTGGAGAAACCTTGGCCGAACGTCTTCAATCATGGTCAGCCATACAAAAAGAGCTCCTGGCCTCTCTGGGGCTGTCCCAGACTGGCAGAACTCCCATCATTAGCGATATTGCCGTCGAGCAAGGGGTCCCTACTGTCTGTCACATGAAAAACTACATCTTCAACCATTGGTTTCGCGATTTCGCAGTTAGCTGCAATCTTGGAATCTATGAGCCGAACAATTCGACTGGCGGAAAGCTATATAAGGGCATCTGCCCGCATCAGCTCAGGCATTGTGTAAGCACTTTTATGCTGGCGAACGGATCGGACGTTAGAAGCGTGCAAGGTATTCTTGGCCACGCGGACCCCAATATCACGCTCAAAACGTATACAAGCCTCGTTCAACAATCAGAAATAAAAGCAGTTAAAGGCTACGAAGACTTCATCAACGCCTATATACAGAGAAGCGAGAAATAGCATGTTTTTCATTCATCGTTTCATCAATAATATTACGGTACTATGCTACTATTTCCGCAGGTAGATGCTTTATTTGATTGACATCTATTGAGTTTTAATACATGCTAAAGCTGTCAGATGGCTACGCATGTAGTCATAGAAACCGGCCCCCCAAGTGCTTATGAACCTGGTAAGTCTTACAAGCACAGGGAGGGCCCTCATTGAAAGGATAGCTCATCATGGCTACTCCAAAGATTAGCACTCAGGCGTCCACACCGACTTTCCCCACTGGTGCCGCTCAGTGCGATCGGTTGCTCCGCGTTAACGATATCCGCGAACTTACTGGCTGGAGCGAAAACACCGCACGCAAGTTTATGAGAGAGTCCGGCAAGCTCATCCAAATCCATCGTTCTAATTACATGTTTGAAAGTTCGTTTTATGAGCTTTTCAAGCAGCTTGAAGGTCGCACCGCCCACTTTGACTAGGCGGTAAACATGAGCGAGCTGCCGTCGATTTCCGACATATTTAGCGATGATGTTAATGAACAACGAAAGATTAAAGGGAAAATGGATAAAGCTAATTTTATTTCAGTGCCCGAGTGGGCGTGCTGCGTCACCACCGTCGCTGCTGAGCGCCTCATCCTCGGCCTTGTATGGAAGTTTGGAAAGCCTTCCACAAACAAAAAAGCCATGGGCTTTTACGCAAAAAGCAAATGGATTGAGGAGCACTACCACCTGAGCAAGAACACGATTTCCCGGGCCCATACCTCTTTGAAGAAAAAGAGGTACATTCAAAAGGCGGGTGACGGCAGCTGGATGCTTAATTACGCTGCAATCTACCGCGCCGCAGTCGAAAACGGCTGGGAGCCTCCGAAATCTTAAGCCCACAAACCGACTTTCGAGGTCGTAAGAGTCGGCCACCGTCAGGGTGCCCACAAGAACATGCCGCGGATGTAAAATAAAATAGGGTCGAACCGAAACAGTTCCCGGACAATTGGCGTCCGGCCAGACACTTCGATTCGACCCTTTTTCATGCCCGCATCTAAAACAATCCCATAATCATTCTCGGCATCTTTAACGCCATCACTCTCCCGCCACCAACGCGTCGTAGGTGCCATTTTGGTGCCATTTTCAACGAATCGATATGGCCGTCCATTCATGGCCTTTAAGGCACGTGATACCATGAAAACGTGCGGTATTTCTCTAACCAAAAACCTGCGTGAACGTATGACTTGAGACGCTTTTAGAACTCACCGATCGCAGGACGACTACAAAACAACAGCGGCCGCGTATTTGTTCCCAGCCGTACGGCGTGGCGGAGCCATGCCCATTGTTGATTGGAGTGTCGCACGATGACAGACGAGAGAAAAATCAGGGAGATCTACGGCGTGAAGTCCGTCCACGAGGAGGCCGCCGAACGAACCGAGGCGACGTGGCGGGAGAAGCTACTGCGCGAGACGGCCGACCTCAGGACCGAGAACGCGCTGCTCAGGGCCCAGCTCGACGAATTCAACCGCAAGCTCGTCGAGGCAACGGATCGGAATGAAAAGATTGAGGCCGACTGCAATGAGCGGGTTGCCTTTATAGAGGAGAAGTTCGAACTCGATACCGCGAGACTCGAACTCGAGAACAACGAGCTCCACGCCGCGGGCGTCAGGTACCTCTCCCGTGCTAAGGGGCTCGGCAGGCAGGTTGTCCAACTCCATGCCGAGACTGAGGCCATGGTCGATGAGATCGAGCGGCTGCGCGGCGAGCGTGACGCCGCACTGAAAACCCAAGCCGACACACTCCTGGCCCAGCGCGACCTGATGGCCGAGGTCGCCGCCCTCAAGGACCGCCTCGCCGCCTCCGAGCAGCGAGCGGCCGTGGCCGAAGCCAAGGTCGAGGTCATGTCCCAGATGAAGGGCGAGTAGCCCCGCGTTTCTCCTATCAGGCGGCTGATTTCTAGAAACCTTCTAGAACGCTTCTAGCAGGTTTCTAGAGCCGGGCGCAGCATCTTCGATCGGCACGATGTCTCGGTAGACAAGGCGGTGCCTGGCGTCACGCCACTCGTCGCCGTGGTAGTGGCCGAAGAACCAGGCGCGGCAGCCGAGTCGCCCGTCGAGCTCGCCAAGGAATCGTTGCAGCCGGTCGTCCAGATACTCGCGTTCGCGCTCCCGGCATAGTTGCTCTGCCAGGTCGGCAGGAGCCTCGTGAGTCACAACGTAGTCGACCTTCCAGCCCACGCGATCGAGCGAGGCGCGGCAGTGCCCCATCTCTTCCACGCTCGGTATCTCCTCGGGCCACCAGCTCCTCCCCTCCTTGCGATACTGCCTGTCGTTGCTCGCGGCGCCGCCCATGGCAAGGACTGTGAGCCCGTCGATATCGAACACCTCTCCGCGCATCAGGTGCAGCATGTGCGGTCGCGCCTCGTGGACGAACCCGCCGTTCCACTCCCGCACCGGCAGCCCAGCCAGGGCGTGGTGATTCTCATGGTTTCCGTCGACGAAGCACGTGGTCCACGGCTTCGACTCGAACCAGTCGAGCCAGTATTTCTCGGCGTTGGATCCATCCCAGACAAAGCCGAAGTCGCCGGCCACGATCACCACGTCATCGCGCGTCAGGGTCCGGCCCAGCGGCCAATTTTTGAATGCAAACCGGCTGGACCCGTACTCGGCCCTGCCGTGCACGTCGCCTGTCACATAGACCGTCATCAGTACGCGCCCCACGGCAGGAGTTTGTCCCCGAGTCTCACGATCCGGTCGTACAGCACCGTGTGCCGTTCGTCCGGGTTGCCGTCTCGGTGAAAATGGCCGTAATACCAGTGTTTATAGTCCAGGCGGTCGTCGAGCTCGTCGAGGAATCCGGTCAGCCGGTCCACATCAGGGCGTTCCCAGCCCGGGTCCGGGTAGAGCGTCGGCGAGAGCATGCGCGTCGAGCAGGTATGGGTGATGACGCAGTCGACCTTCCAGGCGACCTCGTCGAGCCTTGCCCGCGCGGCATCGAAATCGCGCTCGTCCGGCAGCTCCTGCGGCCACCACGAGCTGTACGGGATGCGGTACGCCCTGTCGACGCTCGTCGCCCCGCCCATGGTGAAGACCGTCTTCCCGTCGAGCTCGAAGACCTCCCCGCGCATGAGGCGACGGATGGACGAGGTATCCGATAGGCGCTGCGTCAGCCCGCCGTGCCACGGCTCCATGGGGCGCTCCGCCCAATGGTCGAAGCGCTCGTGGTTGCCGTCGACGAACAGCACCGTGTAGGGGCGCGACTCCAGCCAGGCGATGTCGGCGCATTCCTCGGCGGAGAAGTCCCACGGAAAGCCAAAGTCGCCGGCGATGATCAGATAGTCGTCGCTGCCAAGGCTATCCCCAAGCTCCCAGTCGCGGAGCTTTTGCATGTCGAGCCCGCCGTGGATGTCGCCTGTCACATAGACCGTCATCGGATCGCCTCTTTCCGCTTGTAAGCCGCCAGCTCGCGCTCGACCTGCCTGTCACCGGTCTCGTTGACCCACCAGGGCCATTTCACCCGGCCGCACGGCTCGTCGACTCCGGCGAACCATCCCCTCAGCTCGTCGAGGCTCACCGGGGAGTGCCCGTTGGCATCGCAACCGACGTCGTAGCGCAGAAGGCCCTGCTTGCGGTTGAACTCGTTGTACGCGCCACCGCTGCTGTGGATGTGTCCGTGAAGGTGCCACGATCCATGGCTCATGCCCTGCCAGTCGGCCATGGGGTAATGGCACAGGACGATCTTCTGCCCGTCGATCTTGAGCACGCAGATCGGCGGTTCCACGGTGAAGGCGCCAGCGACCGCCGGCTGGGTCCAGTCCTTGTCATGGTTTCCCGGGACGAGGTGGATGCGCCTGCAGGCGATCCGCTTGCGAAGCCCATAGGCGTCCTGGGCGGTCATCTTGAATGAGAAATCACCCAGGATGTAGAGTTCGTCGTCCACGGCAACCCTGCCGTTGATGCTGTCGACGATGGCGTCGTTCATCTGCCAAATCGTCTCCCACGGGCGGTCGGTGAACTTCAGCACGTTCTCATGCCCGAAGTGGGTGTCGCTGGTAAACCAGATCATATTGATTGTCTCCTTCTGTCGCTAAAAAACGTTCTCCTTCGAGGTCAGGAGACGTATTTTGAGCGACATGAGGTACATATCCCTCATGTTCCAAGCTCCAATCTGCCGAATTTGCTCGGATAAAAGTCTAAGGCTTCGATAGCGAGCACAATTTGATTTTTGAATTATGGACGAATTCCTCGTCAAGAGGGTAAAATAATGCCGACGGCAGCCCAAGTTGTAGTGAGCTGGGCAGAGCCGTTGCTTAACGAAGTTAGGTCATCGTCTTAGCGACGGTGACCTTTCTTAATATGAGAAAGCCATTGTCAATAGGCATGTTCGTTCGAGCCCGGTTTGAAAC
>URAQ01000114.1 GCA_900545875.1 uncultured Collinsella sp. | reverse complement strand
GGGCGGGCAGAACGGCCAGACCCATGACCTCGATCAGGCCGATGTTCTCCTTCTTAATGTGGTGGTACTCGGCATGCGGGTGGAATACGCCCAGCGGATGCTCGTCAGTCGTGATGTTGCAGCGAAGCGCCAGGTAGGCCTCGTAGATTTCGCCGCCGGCATTGCCGCGGGAGTCGACGCGGCGGATGACGGGCGTCACGGTGTTGTGCGCCACGCCATCGGCTGTGTGCGCGACGACGCCAACCGACTCATCGGTCCACTCGCGCCAGGCAAGGATAATCTTCTCGGCGGCGTCGAGCAGCTGGGCGCGGTCGTGCGAACGCAGTCGCAGCACCGAGAGCGGCCACTGCAACACGGTACCGCTGACCTGGTCAAAGCCGGGCACGCTAAACTGCGAGACCTCAGCGGCATGCATCATGGGGAACTCGTGCGCGCCGCCCTGGAAGTGGTCATGCGACAAGATCGAGCCGCCCACGATGGGCAGGTCGGCGTTGGAGCCGATGAAGTAGTGCGGGAACAGGTCCACAAAATCGAGCAGGCAGGTCAGCCCCTTGCGGTCCACGTGCATCGGGCGATGCTCGGAGCTCATCGTAATGCAGTGCTCGTTAAAATACGCATACGGGCTGTACTGGAAGCCCCAGCGCTCGCCGTCGAGCTGAATGGGAATAACGCGCAGGTTCTGACGGGCGGGATGAGCGCCGCCGTCGGCTGCGGCGGAGCGTCCGGGGTAGCCCTCGTTCTCGATGCAGAGCTGACAGGCGGGATACTTCTCGCCCGTGTTCTTTGCGGCGCCGGCCGCGGCAATGTTGCGCGGATCCTTTTCGGGCTTTGACAGGTTGATTGTGATCTCCAGGTCGCCCCAGTTGGTGGGGGTGCTCCATTTGATATTGCGCGCGATGGCGGCACGACGCACGTAGCCGGCGTCGCAGCACAGACCGTAGAACCAGTCGGTCGCGGCGCGGGGCTCGTTGACGCCCATACGGCCGTTGAATTCCTCGTTTACAACCGAAGGCCTCGGCATCAGCACGCCCATGATGCGCATGGCGATGCGGTCGCGGCCCGATGCCGTGTCCTCGGCGGCACCGTTGACAACGGCGGCCTCGGAAAGCGCGGCAAGCGTGCCCTCCAGGTCAAAATTGGGGAGTGTATCGGGGTGCAAGAACGAGAGTTTCTCGACCTGGAGCGCCCAGGCCATGTCGAGCGCCGGACCCGTGGCGCCGATGCACTCGAGAATGGTGTTGTAGGCCCAGATGCGATCGTCCTGGCCGATCATCGATTGGTGAATAGCGTACTCGATCAGGTTCTGCGCGGCCTCGCGCACGTCAGTCATTACAGCCATGCCGCGTAAGCCCCCTTGTCAGAGATGGCGTAGTGACGGGCAGAGCCCTCGCCCAGCCAGCTGTTCATCTTGGTGATGAAGGTGTCGACCAGATCGAGCGGCACGAAGGCCTGGATGGTACCGCCAAAGCCGCCGCCGTGAATACGAACGGCGCCACGGCCGTCGAGCACATGCTCGGCAAGAGCAAGCGCGTACATGGAAGGCTGCTCGGCACCCAGTTTGGCGACGACATTCTGCAGGTACATGGCAGAGCTGGCGCCGGACTCGCGCGTCAGGACCAGGAACTGGTCAATGTCGCCGGCGTTCAGGGCCGCCCAGCGCTTATCGACCAGGCCGTTCTCGTACCAGTAGTGAACGGCACGCAGGCAGGCGCGGTCGCCCAGCTTGGCGCGCAGCTCGGGGAGCTTGGCGTCAAAATCGGCAACGTTTACCTCGCACAGGCGTGCCTTGCCAAACTCGGCGGCGACGTCTTGCATTTCGCGCGGAACGGCGGCGTAGTCATCGGTGGCGGCCACGTGGTCGGCGCCGACCTTAACGAGCACGAGCGCATAGCCGTGATCCTCAAAGTTGAGTTCGAGCTTCTGGGTTTTAGGCTGAGCCTGGTCCTCAAAGTCCATGTAGGCAAGGCCGCCCAGGCACACAGCGGCCTGGTCCATCAGACCGCAGGGCTTGCCGTAGTAGTTGTTCTCGGTGCGCTGGCTCATCTGAGCGAGCGTGACGGGCTCAATGGCGGGCGCGCCCCAGAGCGTCTCCATGGCACGACCGTACGCGGCCTCGACGGCGGCAGAGCTGGAAAGGCCGCCGCCCGAAGGGACGGAGCAGGTAAAGGCGAAGTCGAAGCCCTTGGGCTCAACACCAAGCGCTGCAATCTCGTGGGCCATACCGCGGACGAGGCTTGCGGACGTGCCCTTCTCGGACTCCTGAACGTCTAGCGTGTCGAGCGCGATTTCAAACGTGGGATAGCCCTCGTCGGCTACGCGAACCTTGTTGGAATCGGTTGCCACGGCGATGCCGTCGACGGCGACATCGAGCGAACCGGCGATAACGTGGCCACCCTCGTGGTCGGTGTGGTTGCCGCTGATCTCGGAACGGCCGGGCGCGTGCACGTAGAGCACCTGGCGGTCGCCGATGGGGCCAAACTCCTCCTCAAATAGCTTGGTGAGCGTGGCGAGTGCCTTTTCGTCGGGAGTGGTCATGGGAGTCCTTTCCTTGGCGCGCACGGGTGAGTTTTGCGTCGTTATGAGTACGTTAACAACTTGAAGCGGCATGAACCAAGTGTTCACGATATCGCACGTTACGGGCTATGTTAACGTACTCATAACACAACGTTTGTCACTTTTTGAGAATCTGGTAATCGGTAGAAAAACAGCCGTGAACGGTACTGCTGTATGGACTTATAAAGCAGAAGAGATGCAGATAGAAAAAGTAGAGTACGTTAACATGCGTCCGACGATAGCGGGCCTCGGCGCGGGATGTATTTCTGCCCGGGCCGGCATGCACGCTATTCAGATCTCGCAAGGGTGAAGGTGATCCTGTGGCAAGGCGCCCGTCCAACGATGCAGGTACGCGTCCGGTCTCCATGGCCGACGTCGCCCGTGCTGCCGGCGTTTCGCAGCAGACGGTTTCGCGCGTCGCCAACGGCTTGCCCAACGTTAACGAGCAGACGCGCCAGCGCGTGCAGGCCGCTATGCAAGAGCTCGGCTTTCGTCCGAGTTATGCCGGTCGCTCGCTGCGCGACGGCCGTTACCATTCGGTCGGCCTATGCATCAACGATGTCACCAAGTTTGGCAACCTCTCAATGATCGACGGCATCGCCAGCGCTGCTCGCGAGCATAATTGCGCCATCACGCTGGTCGAGATGTCCAAGACCGAGGAGTTTTCGCTTGCCGAGGCCACGCGTCGTATGGCCGCGCTGCCCGTGGACGGCATCATCATCGGCATGAGTCGCATGGCGCCCGATTTTGAGACGTTTGATCCACTGCCGGGCATTGGCACGGTCATCGTTACCATGTATGCGCATCCGCGGGTGACCACGGTCGATTCCGACCATTACGGCTGCTCGCTCTTGCTTGTGGATCACCTGTTTGAGCTGGGGCACGAGCAAATTCGCTATATTGGCGGCCCGTCGTTCTCGGTCGACGAGCAATTTCGTCGCGCCGGTTGGCAGGATGCGCTCGAGCGTAAACACATCGAGCCGGTAGAGCCGCTCGAGGGCGACTGGTCTG
The DNA here is from genome assembly GCA_900545875.1 of uncultured Collinsella sp. Taxonomy (GTDB): domain Bacteria; phylum Actinomycetota; class Coriobacteriia; order Coriobacteriales; family Coriobacteriaceae; genus Collinsella. The sequence goes on along the minus strand of URAQ01000114.1, from coordinate 2,388 downwards.
CCAACAGCGGTTACGAGGCCGGCAGGTACCTGGCCGAGCATGATCGCACCATGACGGCGATTTACGCGGCAAACGACCAGATGGCAAATGGCGCGATTGCCGCGCTGCGCGATAGCGGTCTGCGCGTGCCCGAGGACGTAAGTGTGGTGGGCGTCGATGATTCGCTCGATGATTTTGTGGCACACAACGAGCTTACGACCGTTCGATTCGACTTGCATCAACGTGGGCGCGAGGTGTTTGAGCATGCGGTTCCCGAGGCGGGTACGGCGGGCAAAACCGTTGCCATTCGTATTCCCGGCCAGCTCATTATTCGACATAGCACGGCGATACCGCGCTCATAGTTTGCGCAGGTAAACGGCGATTTATCGTATTTCAATAACAATCGGTATGGATGCTGGCAGATAACAGTTGGGATACTGCCGAGTGTTATGATAGACGGGTTCTTTTGTCTATCTAGGAGGCTTTGCCTGATGGAGATCACCAAGGATATCCGCTACATCGGTGTCGACGATCACGACATTGACCTGTTCGAGGGCCAGTACGACGTGTCCGAGAACGGCATGGCATACAACAGCTATGTTATCTTGGGCGATAAAATCGCTGTCGCCGATTCGGTCGACGCTGGCTTTGTCGACGAATGGCTCGGCAACCTTGAGGCCGCGCTCGACGGCCGTACGCCCGACTACCTGATCGTCCATCACATGGAGCCCGATCACTCCGCCGGTATCGCCGCCTTTATGGAGCGCTATCCCCAGGCACAGATTGTGGCCAGCATGGGCGCCTTCCGCATGATGGTCAACTACTTTGGCACCGACTACCCCGAGCGCAAGTTGGTCGTCAAAGAGGGCGACGTGCTCGATCTGGGCGGTCACAGCCTAACGTTTGTCGGCGCCCCCAACGTTCACTGGCCCGAGGTGATCTTCTCCTACGAGTCTACCGACAAGGTGCTCTTTAGTGCCGACGGCTTTGGCAAGTTTGGCGCCAACGACATCGAGGATCCCGAGGGCTGGGCTTGCGAGGCTCGCCGCTACTACTTTGGCATCGTCGGTAAGTTCGGCAAATTCGTGCAGACCGTGCTCAAGAAGGCCGCCGATCTGGATATCCAGATCATCTGTCCGCTCCATGGTCCTGTTCTTACCGAGAATCTGGGCTATTACCTCGACACCTACAACACCTGGTCGAGCTATCAGCCCGAGGACGAGGGCATCACGATTGCCTATGCGAGCGTGTACGGCCATCTGAAGGCCGCCGTTGAGGAGCTTGCATCTGCGCTCGAGGCCCGCGGCCAGAAGGTTTCCGTCTTTGACCTGGCTCGCGACGACATGGCCGAGGCCGTTGAGGATGCGTTCCGCTATGACCGTCTGGTGCTCGCCTCCATCACCTATCAGGGCGAGATCTTCCCGTTCATGAGCACCTTTATCCACACGCTTGCCGAGCACGCCTATCAGAACCGTACGGTGGCGCTCGTTGAGGCCGGCTCCTGGGCGCCCACCGCTGCCAAGGTTATGACCAAGGAGCTCGAGGGCATGAAGGACATCACCCTGGCGCAGAACAAGGTGACCGTGCTGGGCTCGCTCAACGACGCCTCGCGCGCTCAGATCGAGGTTCTCGCCGACGAGCTGTCCAAGTAGCGACACATTCACTTTTGACGCTCAACCATCGCAACCACCACAAAGGGGACAGGCACCTTTGTGGTGGTTTTTGTTCAAAGAACTCAAGAATGCTCAAGAAACTCAAAGGTGCTCAAAAAACTCAAAGATGCTCAAAGAAATCAAGAGCTGTGGGGCATAATGGAATTACGTGAGTTCAAGGGAGGCTTTATGGCGGCGGCGACAGCGTACAGGCAAGCAAATCCGTTCACGCCGATGTTCGGACGTGTACCGGCATACATGGCCGGCCGTGAGCAAATCATTGATGATATGGTGCTGGCGTTTGAAAGCGCCGATTCCGACCCCAACCTATGCTCGATTTTCTACGGAGCGCGCGGGACGGGCAAAACGGCCCTTTTGGCATATCTGTCATACCGCGCCCAGCAAGAAGGCTGGATTACGGCGAATGTGACGGCTTCGGACGGGATGCTCGAAGACATTCTGCAGCGCCTCAACGAATCGGCTGCCCATCTGATCGAAAAGCCCGCTTCTAGGCGTGTGAACAGTGTTGGGATTGCCCCCATAGGTAGTATGAGCTGGGAAAACGTTGATATTGAATTTGAGGGCGCCAACTGGCGTACTAAGATGAACGCTCTGTTTGCTCAGCTTGAAGCGACTGGCACCGGGGTGCTTATCGCCGTTGACGAAGTTGATGCATCGTTTGCTCAAATGACCGAGCTCGTTACCACCTACCAACATTTTGTGAGCGAGAACAAAAAAGTAGCTTTGCTTATGGCGG
>URAQ01000113.1 GCA_900545875.1 uncultured Collinsella sp. | reverse complement strand
GTTGTCGACGCCACGCAGGGCGTCGAGGCGCAGACCGTCTCCAACGCGACGCTCGCCATGAACGCCAATCTGGACATTGTGCCGGCCATCAACAAGATCGACCTGCCCTCGGCACACCCCGACGAGGTTAAGACCGAGATCGAGGATGACCTGGCGATCCCTGCCGATGATGCCGTGTGTGTCTCGGGCAAGACCGGCGAGGGTATTCACGATCTGCTAGAGTCCATCGTCTTTTTGATCTCTCCGCCTAAGGGCGATGCGAACGCGCCGCTCAAAGCGCTCATTCTGGATTCGTACTTTGACGAGTATCGCGGCGTGGTGGCCACGGTGCGCGTCTTTGACGGCTCCATCAAAAAGGGCGATACCCTGCGCATGATGCAGGCAGAGGGCGACTTTTTGGTCGACGGCGTGGGCGTCAAGCGTCCTGCCGAGACCCCGGTTGACGCGCTGACGGTTGGCGAGGTCGGCTACGTGGTCACGGGCCTGAAGGACCCCGAGGCCGTTCGCGTGGGCGACACCCTTACCTGGGCGTCGAACCCCTGCCCCGAGCCGCTTCCTGGTTACCGCGAGGCCAAGCCCATGGTCTATACGGGCCTGTTCCCGATCGATAACAAGGACTACGAGAACCTGCGTGACGCCCTCGATAAGCTGCACGTCAACGACCCGTCGTTGGTGTGGGAGCCCGAGACCTCGGTGGCGCTCGGCTTTGGCTTCCGCGTGGGCTTCCTGGGCCTGCTGCACATGGAGGTCGTCAAGGAACGCCTGGAGCGCGAGTTCAACTTGGACCTCATTGCCACGAGCCCCTCGGTGGACTATCACGTCTACAAGACTGACGGCGAGATGATTGATGTCCGTAGCCCGCAGGATCTTCCCGAGGCCACGCGCATCGAGCGTATCGAGGAACCCTACCTCAAGGCTAAGATCATCTGCCCGCCCGAGTATACGGGTGCCGTCATGCAGCTCGCTATCGAGCACCGTGGCATTACAACCGACATGATCCATCTCACGAGCAAATCGGTCGAGATGCGCTTTGACATGCCGCTCGCCGAGCTCATCCTGGACTTCTTTGACCAGCTCAAGAGTCGTACCAAGGGCTATGCCTCGCTCGACTACGAGTTCAACGAGTACCGTCCCTCCGAGCTCGTTAAGCTCGATATCTTGCTTTCGGGCGACGAGGTGGACGCGCTGTCGTTTATCGTCCACAAGGACAAGGCCTATGGTCTGGCCCGTGGCCTGTGCGACAAGCTTAAGGAGATCATCCCGCGTCAGCTGTTCGAGGTGCCTATCCAGGGTGCTATCGGCAATAAGATCATTGCCCGCTCCACCGTCAAGGCGCGTCGCAAGGACGTGCTTGCTAAGTGCTACGGCGGCGATATCTCGCGTAAGCGCAAGCTGCTCGAGAAGCAGAAAGAGGGCAAGAAGCGCATGAAGGCCATCGGATCGGTCGAGGTCCCGCAGGAGGCCTTTATGGCGATCCTCAAGGTGGACGAGTAGGTCTATGGCGCTTTCTGAATACAGCAAGCGGCTGCTGGGCGCCTATGCCGAGCAGCCGTTCCTTATGGCTCCCATGGCGGGCGTGACCGACCCTGCCTACCGCATCATGTGCCGCCGTCGCGGTGCCAACCTTGCCTACAGCGAGATGGTGAGCGTGGCGGGCCTTGCCTATGCCAGCAACAAGACCTGGCGCCTGGTGCTACCGGCCGACGAGGAGCAGCAGATTTGCGTGCAACTCTTTGGCTCCAAGCCCGATCAGTTTGCGAGCGCCGTCGCTGCCGTCGAGGAGCGCGTTGGCGATCGCCTGTCGCTCATCGATATCAATATGGCATGCCCCGCCCGCAAGGTCGTTACCAAGGGCGAGGGCTCGGCGCTCATGCGCACGCCCGACCTGGCGGAGAAGATTGTTGAGGCAGCTGTGGGCGCGGCTCATGTTCCCGTGACCGTGAAGATCCGCAAGGGTTTTTATGCCGAGGACCGCAACGCCGCAACGTTTGCCCAGATGCTCGAAGGGGCGGGCGCCTCCGCAGTTGCCGTGCACGGTCGTTGTGCCACGCAGCTCTATACGGGGCAGGCCGATTGGTCTGTCGTCGATGAGGTCGCAGATGCCGTCGAGATTCCCGTGATTGGTTCGGGCGATGTGTTCTGCGCCGAGGATGCCGCGGAGCATCTGCGCAGTTCTGGTGCCAGCGCGGTGTTTATCGCGCGCGGCATCTATGGTAATCCCTGGGTGTTCGGTGATGCTCGCGCCCTTGCGCTCGATGGCATACCGGTGCCGGCGCACAGCTCCGTCGAGCGCCTGGACGCCCTGCGTGAACACCTAACGCTGACGCACGAGCTTCTGCCGCTCATGTCGCGTGCCCGCACGTACGCAAGCTGGTACTTAAAAGGCATGCCCCATGCCGCCGCTTGGCGTGCCCATGTGGTGCGCTGTTCCACATACGAGGAGTTTATGGTGCTGGTCGATGAGATCGAGCGCGATGTGGTGGCCTGCGAGGCCGCACTTGCCGCCGGCGAATCGGTGCCCCCTCATCCGCTGGAGGCTTAAGGGTGGCCGTTACCGCGCTGTACGTGCACGTGCCGTTTTGCGCCCAAAAGTGCCGGTACTGCGACTTTGACTCGCGCAGTTTTGCTCCGTGTGATCTGAGCGCTGCGCTCGATGCCTATTTTGAGCAGTTGTTCGCGCGTCTCGATGCTTTTGGCAAGGCTGGTGCCCTTGACCAGATCCGCACCGTCTATGTTGGCGGCGGCACGCCGTCGCTGGCGGGGGAGCGTTTGGTAGAATTTGCCCGGCGTATCTCTGCGTGGTGCAAGCCCGCTGAGTTTACCTGCGAGGCCAATCCCGAGTCGTTGACTTCGCGGCTCGCCAAGGTGCTTGCGGGGTCGGGCGTCACGCGCATTTCACTGGGCGTGCAAACGCTCGATAACGATGAACTTGCCGCCATTGGTCGCATTCACGATGCCGACCGCGCTCTTGCGGCTATCGCTACGGTCAAGGATGCTGGGCTTGATGTTTCGTGCGACCTCATGTGCGGCCTTCCCTGGCAGACGGCTGCGAGCTGGCAGAGCACGCTCGATGGCGTGCTTGCGGCGGCTCCGCACCATGTCTCGGTCTACCCGCTCACGCTCGAGGAGGGCACGCCGCTCTATCGCATGGCGTGTCGCGACGAGTCGCTCGAGCCCGACGAGGATTTTCAGGCTGCATGCATGGATGCGGCGCGTGAGCGCCTGAGTGCGGCCGGCTATCACCCGTATGAGGTGGCAAGCTACGCGCTCGACGGCCATGAGTGCGCCCACAACATTGCCTATTGGACCGGACAGGGCTATCTGGGTTTGGGCCGCTCTGCCGCCGGTATGCTCGACGCCGAGGATTTCGATCGCTTGGCCGGGCTGTTTCCCGACGTGCTTGCTCGCGGCGATGCGTATCGCGTGCGCTTGGTGCAACGCGACGATGCCGCGACGACGTTTGATGCCGAGTATCTGTCGCAGCGCGAGGCGGCGGCCGAGGATTTGATGCTTGCCTGTCGCATGACGCGTGGCATTGGGCCCGATCTGTTGGTTCGCGCGGCCTGCGTCATCCCAACGGATGAGCTGGCAGCTGCCTGTGATCGCGCGCTCGAATTGGGTCTTGCCACGTGGGTGCCCGATGGCGTCGAGGGATATGCGGGGCGCATCGCCTCGAAAGACGTTATCGCAGGTCGCGCCTGCGCCCGTTTAGCGCCCACCCACTTGGGCTGGCTCGATGGAAATGTTCTGTTCGAGCTGTTTTGGGGTCTAGCTTAGGCCGCTCGGGTAGAATTACCGCAATATATACGCTGCTGTGAGCAGGAGGTTGCCGCGCATGGCGACGATGAACGAAAAAGATTACTACGAGATTCTGGGTGTCTCCAAGGACGCCACCTCGCGTGATATTCAAAAGGCCTTCCAGCAAAAGGCCCGCAAGCTCCATCCGGATGTCAACAAGGAGCCGGATGCCGAGGAAAAGTTTAAAGAGGTTTCCGAAGCCTATGCCGTGCTTTCTGATGAGCAGAAGCGTGCGCGCTACGACGCCATGCGCTCGGGGAATCCCTTTGCCGGTGCACCGACGGCTTCGCCCTATGGTGGCGGCTATGCTGGGAACACCGGCTATGGCAATCCCTTTGAGGGCGGTTTCCCCTTTGGCGGCGCTTGGGGGCAACAGCGCCGCGGTCAGGCTGCCTACAATCCCGAGAACGGCGCCAACGTGGTCGTCGACATTAAGCTCGACGCCAAGGAGGCGAAGGAAGGCGCCCACAAGACCGTGCGCTACACGCGCTTCGATACCTGTAGCAACTGCGGCGGCTCGGGCTCCGTTTCGTCTGAGCATGCCCATACCTGCCCGAGCTGCGGTGGCCGCGGCCACATCGACGTCGACCTGTCCTTCCTGTTTGGTGCGGGCACGTTCCAGTCGGTCTGCCCCGAGTGCGGCGGTTCCGGTAAGGTCGTGGCCGACCCCTGCCCCGATTGCGGTGGCAGCGGGCGAACCCGTGTGACCTCCGAGCAGACGATTGAGTTTCCTGCCGGCACGCACGATGGCGACGAGGTCCGCATTAGCGGCATGGGCCATGCTGGCACTAACGGTGCCGCGGGCGGCGACCTGGTCGGCCGCGCCCATGTTGAGGCCGAGCGCTTGGAAGGCAAAGCTCGTACCGGTTTTTACCTGATGGGCATTGTGGCGCCGTTTTTGGTGCTGTCGGCCATCTCGGGCGTGTTCTCGGCCTTTGCCGTGATGTGCTTTATTCCGTTTACCATGGGCCTGTTCATGGTGCTTTCGGACGGTGTGCTTCATCGCAGCCTGCTGTGGTGGAAGCGCGGTGCGATGCAGTTTGCCAACGGTTTTGCCAACGGTTTCATGTTCGCGCTTGTGTCGGTTTGGTTCGCGAGCTGCTCGCAACGGGCCATGCTTTCGCCGTATCAAATGCAATAACATCAAACCCTTTGTTTGCGGTCGGCCCAGCTTGGGTATAGGACGCACTGTGACAATAATGAAAGTCGGAAGGATTCGGTCGTGTCGGAAAATAGGGATTACTACGAGGTGCTTGGCGTCGACAGGGATGCCGACGCGCGGACGATTAAGCGTGCGTTTTTAAAGAAGGCCCGTACCGTACATCCGGATGTTTCGGACGATCCCGAGGCCGAGGCCAAGTTCAAGGAGCTCAACGAGGCCTATTCCGTTCTTTCCGATGAGCAGAAGCGTGCTAACTACGACCGTTACGGCACTGCCGACGGTCCTGGTGGTTCGGGCTATGTCGACATCAACGATATCTTTGGTGGCATGGGCATGGACGACCTGTTCTCGTCGTTCTTTGGTGGTGGCGCCGGTGGTGGCGCCCGCAGCCGTCGTGAGCGTCGTCGCGGACGTGACATGGCCATCTCGCTTTCGGTGACGCTCGAGGAGGCGGCACTCGGCTGCAAAAAGACGATCAGCTATGATCGCCTTGCTCCTTGCGAGGACTGCAACGGTACCGGTAGGGCCGAGGGCGCGCAGGAAAAGCAGTGCAGCCGCTGCCACGGCACGGGTTATGTCACTACGGTCCAGCGTTCGTTCCTGGGCCAGGTCCAGTCCTCCTCTCCCTGTCCCGACTGCCATGGCGAGGGTACGGTTATCGACCACCCCTGCGAGACTTGTGACGGTCAGGGCCGCACGCCTTCGCATGAGAAGATTGATATCGATATTCCCGTCGGCGTCTCGACCGGCCGCCAGCTGCGCGTGAGCGGTTTTGGCGAGGCCGGTCTTCGCGGCGAGCCCTCGGGCGATCTGATCGTCAACGTGCGTGTCGCCGACCACGAGCGCTTTAAGCGCAATGGCGACGACCTGTACCTGGTGAGCGATATCTCGATCGCGCAGGCCGCACTTGGTTGCGAGATCGAGGTCGAGGGCATCATGCCCGATGAGGTCGTTAAGGTGACGGTCCCTGCCGGTACGCAATACGGTGATACCGTGAGCGTGAACAACTACGGTATGCCCCGCATTGGCGGTGGCGGCTCGCGC
>URAQ01000112.1 GCA_900545875.1 uncultured Collinsella sp. | reverse complement strand
TCACCGCACCGCCGCGCAGCACCGCCGAGGCACCGGGGATATCGGCGATCGTCGAGGCGATCATGCCCGCTGTCAGAGATTCAGCCGTCGAAACCGTCACACCACGAACGCTTGCACGCTCGACAATATCGCGTGCGAGCTCTTCATTGTGCGCGGCAATCTGCTCAAATGATTCCGTCATGCCTACCAGGACCTAGACCGAAAAGACAATCTTACGGCAGTTCCAGAAGTATTGAGCGCCCGAGATAACGGTAAGGATAACGGCCACGGCGTACAGGAAGCGGGAGACGCCATAGATACCGTTCGTCAGCGCCACCGGGGCCAGGTTAAGGCCAGACAGCGCAAAGACGCACAGATAGCCGCAGATGGAAACCATCGTAGTCGCCGTCTTGTACTTGCCGAGCTTATCGGCGGCAATGACCACACCGGCGGCACTCGCGACCATGCGTAGGGCGCTCACCAACAGCTCGCGGAACAAGATAATGAACACGGACCACACGGTCACCGCGCCAAAATCGAGGAACAGCAGCAGGGCCGAGAACACCAGAAGCTTATCGGCGATGGGGTCCAAGAACTTACCGAAGTCGGTGATCTCGTTGCGCGAACGTGCCAGGTAGCCATCAACCTTATCTGTGCACGACAGGATAACGTACAGAATAAAGGCGGCGGCGGCGAGCGGGCCGTCGAAGGTGCTCAAATCCGTACCGGCAACGCTCGTGTGAGACAGCGCCGACACGATCATGAACACCGGAATAAAGACGATGCGCACGCACGTCACGATGTTGGCGGGCGTCCAAACACTCGTCAGTTCCTTATTGCTCTCGTTAGCCACGACGCTCTCCTACTCCACAACATGACCGATAAGCTCGTAGCAGAAGCTATCGGTAAACTCGACCGTCAGAATATCGCCCACAGATGCCTCGCTAGCATCCAGATGCACCGCGCCATCGGAATCGGGTGCCTGGAACCAGGCATGTCCGATGAGCTCAGCACCGTCCTCGGTCTCCTCGATACCGTCGACAATCACCTGGGCGCGTTCGCCCACATGTGCGGCAGTTGCAGCAAAACCGAGCGACTCGGCCAGGTCCATGGCCTCCTGGGCGCGCTCGAGCTTGACTTCTTCGTCGACCTGATCCTCCATCTTGGCGGCCAGGCTGCCTTCCTCCCGTGAGTAGGCAAAGACGCTCGTGTAGTCAAATCCGACGGTGTCCATAAAGTCAATGAGATCGCGGAACTCGTCGTCGGTCTCGGTCGGGAACCCTACCATGGCTGTGGAGCGAATCACGATACCGGGGATGCGCTCGCGCAGGTCGCGGAACAGGTCCTCGAGCTCCTGGCGCGAACCGGAGCGGCGCATGGCCTTGAGGATGCGCGCGTCGCAGTGCTGCACGGGGATATCGATATAGGGCAGCACCTCGGGCGTATCGCGAATGGTCTCGATAAGCTCGTCGGTCATGCCCTCGGGCTGCAGGTAGAGTACGCGGACCCACACGTTATGAGGACGCACCGCCTCAGCAACGGCCTGCAACAGCTGCGCCAGATTGCGCGGCGCGCCCTCGGCGAGGTCCTCGTCGGCAAAGTCGGTACCCCAGATGCCCGTGTCCTGACCGATCAGAACGATCTCGCGCACGCCACCGGCGACCAGATCGCGTACCTCGGAGATAATGCTCTCGGCATTGCGCGAGTGATAACGACCGCGGATATACGGGATCATGCAGAAGCTACAGAAGCGGTTACAGCCATCGGAGATCTTGACGTATGCGACAGCGCCCTCGACGGTACGCTTGACCTGCGGAATATAGGCGGCAATCTCGCGCTCGACACCCAGCACGTCATCGATGACCGCCACGATGCCGTCTTCCTCGTCGGCCTTCACAAAGGCCGCGACCTCGGGCAGCTCGTCGGGCAGGTCATCGCCGTAGCGTGACGGCACGCAGCCGCACATGACGATCGGGCAAGAACGAACGCCGTCCTGCACCTCGTTGGCAAGCTCGAGCGTGGTCTCGATGCTCTCGGACGTTGCAGAGGCAAGGAACGAGCACGTATTGACGATGGCGATATCGGCATCCTGCGGATCGAATGCCTCCTCGTAGCCCGCGGCGGTCAGCAGCGAACGCATACGGTCGGTATCGACCTCGTTCTTGGCGCACCCGAGGGTGATATAGAGCACGGAGCCCAACGGAGTATCCATGTTGGAGAGCGGTCCTTTCGAATGAATTAACGGTAGTTAGTGAACTGCAGCGGCTGACCGTAGTCCTGGTCGCGCAGGAACTGGATCACGGTCTGCAGCGCATCCTTGGAAGCAGAGGAAACACGCAGTTTATCGGCCTCAATCGTCACCTTGACCTTGAGCTTCTGATCCTTGATGTCCTTATTAATCTTCTTGGCAGTCGTCTGGTCGATACCCTCGACGATATGACCGAGCACACGCACGGTACCACCCGATGCAGCCTGAGGCGCATCCCAGGACACGGCCTTAAGATCGATGCCGCGCTTGATGAGCTTGGAGCTCAGGACATCGATAATCTGCTTGGAGACAAAGTCGGCCGGGGCGTTGATCGTAAAAAGCTTGTCGCCCTTCGAAAGCTCGATGGTAGCGCCGGAGTCCTTCAGGTCATAGCGCTGGGAAATCTCGCGCGTGGTCTGCTGGAAGGCATTGTCGACCTCCTGCATATTGACCTCGGACACGACGTCGAAGCTGGAATCTTTAGCCATGGTTAATCCTTTCGCTTACGAGCGGCTTAGTAGCTGTCGTACGAATAGTCGTCTGAATAGGACGTAGTCTGCCCGTCGGTGGCGGTATCGGTGCCGTCCGTGGACTGGGCATCGGTTCCGTCGGTTCCATCGGTTCCGTCGGTACTTTCGGTGCCATCGGTGCCGTCAGTGCTCTCGCCGTCCTTGGGCTCGGTCGTCTCCTTCTTGGGAACGGTAATGGTCACGCGCGCCACGCCCGACGTCTTAGTGTCGTAGCGGACCTTTTCGCCGTTCTTGGTAACCGTGACATCGGAAGGCTTGGACGTGGTGATCTCGATCGAGGACTCGGGCGTGTATTCCTGCTCAAAGGGGCCGGTCGCCTGGGCGCCATAGACCGACTTGCCATCAACCTTGACCTCAATCCAAGCAGTCTTGCCCTTGGCAACGGAGATCTTGACCTTTGTGACCTCGCTCTCCTCCTTCTTGGACGTCGTCTTGGCGGCGTCCGAATCGGTCGACTCGTCCGTCGTCTCATCGGTATCTTCATCGACGGATTCAGTCTTCTTGGAAGACTTCTTAGTCGTTGTCTTGGTGGCAACGGGCGTCTCGGGCGTCGACTCGGGCGCCGAGGAGCCGCAGCCACGCAGGAGCACCACGATGAGCACGATCAGCAGCAGCGCCACGGCACCGATACCGGCGTAAACGATACGAGGGTCGAGACCGCTGTTCTGGGGAGCACGACCACCGCCGCGTCCACGATTGGAACCACCGCGACCAGTGCCTTGGGGCATACGACCGCGGTTATTGTCGGAACGACCGCGATAGCTACCCTGGCTCTGCATATTGCGCTGGCCCGAGCGGGGGGCGAGCTCGCCGCGACCCTGGTAGTTGCTTTGGCCCGAACGAGGCGCCGAGGAGCGCTGGCTATAAGGCTGCGACTGGGATCGAAGGCGAGGCGTCACCTGCGTAGTATCGGGGTCTGCATAGCCGCCGCGCGGACGACCGGAAGAAACGCCACGGTACCCGCGATCGGAATAACCGCCATCGCCGTAGCCGGCACGAGGGTCTCGTGCGACACCGCGGGCAGCGGGGAGTGCGCGCTCCTCGGGTGCCGGCGTGCTGCGAAAACGATCGCGCTGGGAACGAATCTCCTCGCTCGAGCCCGTCTCGGTAACATAGCCAGCCTGCTGAGGGCGCTGGCCATAACGCGTCGAACGCCCGCCCTGAACCATCAGGAAGCGGCCGTTGTCAACCGAGGAGCGCGAATTGACGTAGCCGGCGGCGTCCTGAAAACGACCGCCCTGCTGCGACGTCTCGCGCTCATATGCCATCAGATCGTCAAAATAAGCGTTGACGACCTCACGCGGATTGAGGCCCAAAAAGCGCGCATAACTCGAAATCATGCCCTGCGCATAGCCGCGCGGAGGCATCGATGCAAAATTGCCATTCTCGAAAAACTCGATGATCTGCGGCCTCATTTTGATGGTGTTGGCGACCTGCTGAATGGAAAGGCCCATTCGGCGACGCTGCTCGAGCAGCATGTCACCAAAGCGTGCAGCCATCAGAATCCTCCAAACTCACGATCTTCACGTGCCATCTCGGCGTCGACAGATTCCAGCGCGGCAAGGCCTTCTTCATCCAGCAGGACCTCGCGCGGCTTGGAACCGTCGGGCGGTCCGACGACACCCTTTTCTTCCAGCATGTCCATAATACGCCCGGCGCGCGCATAGCCAACCTTCAGGCGGCGCTGCAGGCCAGATGTGGAGCCCAGCTGCGATTCCACCACAATATGAGCGGCTTCCCAGATAAGCGGATCGTCGTCCTGGGGCTCGGCAACGCCGGTGCGCACGATGCCGCCGCCACCTGCCATGGACATGGAGGCAGGCGCCACAGCCGACAGGATCTCCTCATGGTAGTCGGGCTCGCTTTGCGACTTAACAAACTCGACAATCTCGTTGATCTCGTCATCCGAAACAAAACAGCCCTGGATACGACGCGGCTTGCCCCAGTCGACCTTTGAGAACAGCATGTCACCCAAGCCGGTGAGCTTTTCGGCACCCATCTGGTCGATGATGACGCGGGAGTCGATGCCCGTTGCGACGTTGAAGGCGATACGGTTGGTAATGTTTGCCTTGATGAGACCCGTCACCACGTTAGAGCTCGGACGCTGAGTCGCCACGATAAGGTGGATACCGGCGGCACGGCCCAGCTGGGCGATACGCACAATCGACGCTTCGACGTCCTTGCCAGCAACCATCATCAGGTCCGAAAGCTCGTCGATGATGATGACCAGGTAGGGCATCTTTTGCGGCGGGTTATCGTAATGCTCAAACTCGCCGGCGGCCTGCTTTTCGTTATAGGTCGAGATCTTGCGCACGTTCAGGCGCTCGAAGACCTTCAGGCGGCGCTCCATCTCGGACACCGCCCACTGCAAGGCACTCGCGGCCTGCTTGGGCTCGGTCACCACGGGCACGTAAAGATGCGGCAGGCCGTTATAGCCTGCGAGCTCGACGCGCTTGGGATCGACCATGATCAAGCGAACGTCCTCGGGAAGGGCGCGCATGAGCAGAGTCGTGATGATGGAGTTGATCATGACCGACTTACCGGAACCCGTGGTACCGGCGATCAGCAGGTGGGGCATCTTAGCGAGGTCGGCGACGACCGGCGTGCCCTCTGCATCGCGGCCGATGGCAAGCTCAAGCGGACCGCCCTTAACATAGGGCAACACGTCGCCCAAGTTGACGTTCTGACGCTTGCGATTGGGAATCTCGATACCCACGAGCGAGGTGCCGGGAATCGGCGCAAAGATACGCACGGACTGAGCAGCAAGCGAAAGCGCGATGTCGTCCTCAAGGCTCGAAATCTTGCTCACGCGCTCGCCCTCGCCGGGCTGCAGCTTAAAAGTCGTCACCGTGGGGCCGGCAATCCAGCCGACAACGCGAGCGCTACGGCCAAACTCAAGCAGCGTGGACTGCAGCGACTCGGCGGTCTGTTCCAGCTCCTTGTCCGAAGACGCGGCAGAAGCGGACTGGGGGTTTGCATGCAGGATTTCGAGCGGCGGAAGCTTAAGGCCGTCCTCTTCTTCGCCCTCGTTATCCGCGGGGGCAATGTCCGCTCCCCCATCGCTCGAAGTAGACGCCTCGGCAGCGCTCGCAACAGACGCATCGGCAACCTTGGGATGCTTGAGGAAATCAGGAATTTGAGGGGCGGCCGAGACGGGATTAACAGCGAACGGCGGCTCGGACTCGTCGACCTTGTCCGGATCGTCCTCCATCGAAAGCTGACCGGTCACTTGGCCGCGCTTGGCATGGCGGCGCGGCAGCAAGG
>URAQ01000111.1 GCA_900545875.1 uncultured Collinsella sp. | reverse complement strand
GAGCAAATAACGCTCGGGCCCTTTTGTTTGCCGTGTCCATCGCTAATTCAAACGTGATGTTCTCGGGAATGCATCTGGGGGATGCTGAGGACCTATTTTCCGCCATGCAGCAATGGGTCCTATGGGGTGCGCCGTGCATTTTTTGGAGTATTCTGCAGTTCGAGTTGTCTGCATATGATTCGACGTCGCCAACGGTGGCCTTCGGATATCCCTAGCGAGCGTTCCGAGTCAGATTTCGCCGTTTTCCGGAGCAGGGGCGCGTCATTCTCGCCATGTCGGGACTTAAAATGATACGGCGCCCTACAGTTTTGCCCACCCGCGGCGGTGCTGGCGCGGTCACGTTGCAGAATACTCCGTTTTTTGCACGGGCCAGGATGGGGTACCTCAGGAGAACGCGGCGGTATCCAGTAAATATATGCAATCTGTACCGGGAATTATGCAAACCGAAAAGGCGGGCAGTATGGGTTGGTGTATCGGGCTGCCTAGCGCACCAAAACGGGGAGCTCCCCCCCATGCGCCGTATACTCTGTCTGAATGTGAAAGCGGCTTGACGCGTTGCCAGGCGTAGGGGAGGGTGTCTCGATGAGCGTATTCGAAATTGTGTTTAGTCCGACGGGTGGAACGCGGAAGGTGTCTGGCCTTGTGGCCGGGGCACTGGGCAAGAATACCGTTACCGTCGATCTGACCGATAGCGGGCTAGATTTCAGCGCTGTCTCGATGACTGAGGACGACGTGGCCGTAATCTCTGTGCCGGCGTATGCCGGTAGAATCCCGGCTGTGGTGGCTGACCGGTTGGGCATGGTGCGCGGCAACGGGGCTCGGGCTGTTTTGGTTTGTGTATACGGAAACCGCGCGTTTGAGGACACGCTCGTAGAGCTGGAGGACGTTGCGAAGCATGCGGGATTCCGGGTGATCGCGGCAGTTGCGGCCATTGCAGAACATTCCATTGCGCGACAGTTTGCTGCCGGTCGTCCGGATGCGCAGGATGAGGCGCAGCTCGCAGAGTTTGCGCAGCAAATTCAGCAAAAGCTGTTGGCTGAGGATGCGTCCGAGCCCTCTATTCCCGGCAACCGTCCTTATAAACAAGCCGGAGGTCACCGCATGGCACCCGAGGCAACAGAGGATTGCGTCTCCTGCGGTGCATGCGCCGCGGCGTGCCCCGTTTGTGCTATCGACAAGGGTGACCCCAAACGAGCAGCTGGCGAGGCGTGCATCTCCTGCATGCGCTGCATTGCCGTATGTCCGCGAGGCGCTCGCAAGCTTGATCCCAACAAGCTATCCGCTGTTTCCCAGATGCTGAGCAAGGTTTGCGTCGTGCGGAAGGAATGCGAGCTCTTTATCTAGCGCATACGAAATTGGTGCAATGGGGCCAGGTTAATCTGCACCAACCTGGTGCAAACAAACCTGTCCCCAATGCACCAGAGTGAGGAGTGTCCCCGAGTGCCGGCAGAAAAGGAACGTCCCTAAGTGCCGCTTAAATACCGTTTATCGAAGAAAAAATACCGCTCACCGGTCATAATGACTATTCTGGCTTTGTTGTTGCCTACAATAACCCCCGTAAAAAGAAATGCGGAAGGTTACCGAGTCCCCTCGGACGTGGGCCTAACCAAAGTCTTTGATCGCGAGCGTCTCAACGGGCGCATTCGATTGATTTTGGTTGGGCTATATTTATGAAGGGACATGCCATCATGGGTTTCTTTTCTCGCCTTATGGGCGGCTCGGATAAGCAGACGACTGCAGCTTCCGAGTTCGAAATCCTCGCCCCTGTTTCCGGCGAGCTTGTTAATCTAGAAAAAACCAATGACCCCGCTTTTAGCAGTCGTGCAGTGGGCGATGGCGTTGCCGTGGTTCCCCAAGAGGGAACGGTGTGCGCTCCTGTTTCCGGTACTGTCGCGGCACTGTTTCCGACTGAGCACGCGCTGGGCATCATGTCCGACGACAGCTCTGCTCAGGTGATGCTGCACATCGGAATCGACACTGTTAAGCTTGAGGGCAAGGGCTTCCATGCGCTTGTTGCCCAGGGTGACCATGTCGACGCGGGCCAGCCCCTCGTCGAGGTCGATTTCGACGTGGTTCGCGCTGCCGGCTTTGATCCCACGGTCTTCGTTATCGTGTGCGAGCGTTCGGAGAACTCGACTCTTCGTGAGCATGCTTCCGGCCCTGTTGCTGTTAAAGAGCCTGTCGTCTGGCTTTCCGAGTAAATTCTTGTGGTGGGTACCGTGGTTATCAAGCGAGTTTTTAACAACAACGTCGCAATGGTCACTTCGGACGATGGCTCCGAGCTCATCGTCATCGGTCGAGGCCTCTGCTTTGGCCGTCATGCCGGCGATGCCATCGACGAGGCGTCAGTCGAAAAGACCTACGCGTTGCAGGAGGGAACTTCTCAGGACTCGCGTACGATTGACCGCTTGGCACATCTTTTGGAGTCCATCCCCACCGTCAACCTCGTGATTTCCGAGGAAATTGTTCAGATGCTTCGCCGAGAGCTCAATGCCGACATCAACGATAAGATCCTCATTGCTCTCGCAGACCATATCAGCCTTGCTTTGGAGCGTGAGCGCAAAGGCGTTCCCTGCGAGAACCCGTTGCTGCTCGAGATCCAGCAGTTCTATCGCAAGGAGTATGCGCTTGCGGGCCGTGCGCTGCAGATTATCAAGGAGTATATGGGCATCCAGATGAGCGAAGAAGAGCAGGGTTTCATTACCTTGCATATCGTCAACGCCACCATGCCGCAACGCTCCGATCGTTTGATTGTTTCGGTCCAGCTTGTTCGCGACGTGCTCGCGATTGTTTCCGAGCGCTATGCTGCGACCCTCGATGATACCTCGCTGCCTTACGAACGTTTCGTTCGTCACCTGCAGTTTTTCGCACAGCGAGCGCTCGATCCTACGGCCGGGCAAATCAACGGAGACGCGCTGTTCCGAATCGATGAAACGGCGTATCCGTGTGCATTCTCGTGCGCGGACGCCATAGCCGCCCACTTGTCGTCTACCTATAACGTTGTCGTTACCGATGCCGAGAAGAGTTATCTCGCATATCACATTGTTAACCTGCTTGGAGAACCTGGTCTCTAGGCATAACGTGCCCACACATCGATTGATATAAGGCAAGGCTCACGGTCTTGTCTAGGGCACATCTGTCTTAATTTGCGGAAAAGGAAGGGGAGTACCGCTATGACCGCAAAAAAGAAGTTCAATTTCAAAGCGCCGTTGGAGGTGTTCGCGAAGTCGATCGTCCAGCCGATGATGTATCTCTCGGTTGCCGGCATCCTGCTCATCGTGGGCATTATTCTGACCAACAAGACCATCTGCGCTTTGGTCCCCGTACTGGGCTCCGGTCCGTTCCAGCTTGTGGGCGCCGTTGTCTACCAGTCGCTGATGTTTATCATCAACAACCTCTCGATTCTGTTCTGCGTGGGCATCGCCGGCGCCATGGCAAAGAAGAACAAGGGCCATGCCTCGCTGATCGCCCTGATGTCGTTCTTCCTGTTCCTGCAGGCTAACAACATCGTGCTCAACGCCACCGGCTCTCTTGCCGATGCGAGCGGCATGCTCGGTCTTACCGGAACCGGCCAGGCCACCGTTATGGGCATCCAGGTACTCGATACCGGCGTGTTTGGCGGCATCATTCTCGGTTGCATCACCGGTGCCGTGTTCAACAAGTACTCGAACAAGCAGTTCCCCATTGCCCTTTCGATGTTCTCGGGCGTTCGCTTCCCGTTCCTGATTATGATCATCATTTCCTGGATCATGGGCGCTGGCTTCTGCATCGTTTGGCCTCCGGTTCAGGGCGCCATCTCCTCCGTTGCCGGCATCATTAAGGAGTCGGGCAACATCGGTCTGTTTATCTACGGCATGCTCAACAAGCTGCTCGTTCCCACCGGCCTGCACCACCTCATCTACACCCCGTTCCAGTTCTCCGATGTGGGTGGCACCCTTACGCTGGGTGGTCAGGTTATCGCCGGCGCCTATCCCATCCGTGTTGCCGAGATGGCAATGACGGGTCAGCCCTTCTCCGATAGCACCTACTTCAACAGCTACACCTTCAACAACCTGTGGCCCTACATCGGTATCGGTCTCGCCTTTATCTTCACCGCTTACAAGGGGAACCAGGATAAGACCAAGGCCGTTATCATCCCGCTGATCATCACTGCCGTGCTCTCCTGCGTGACCGAGCCCATGGACTTCCTCTTTGTCTTTGCCGCTCCCGTGCTCTTTGTCGTTCACTCGGTTCTTTCCGGCATCTTCCTGGTCCTGCTCAAGGTCCTCTCCGTGCCCGCTTCGACTGCAGGCGGCATCATCAACATCGTGGTTTCCAACCTGGTTCTTGGTGTCGATAAGACCAACTGGCCGGTTATGCTGGTGCTCGGAGTCGTCAACGCCGCTCTGTACTTCTTCCTCTTCACCTTCCTTATTAAGAAGCTCAACCTCCACACGCCTGGTCGCGAGGAGGAGTCCGAGCTCGCCGAGTCCGTTGCCGAGGGCGAGGCCGCCGCATCTGTCGTGGTGAAGCAGGGCGCTGTCGCCGCAGCTCCCGCAGAGGGCGTCGATGCTGGCATTGCCGACCTGGTCGCAGGTCTTGGCGGCAAGGACAACATCGAGGAGCTCGAGAACTGCTTTACGCGTCTCCGCGTGAACGTTAAGAACCCGGATCTCATCGATGAGAACCTCATTAACCACGTGCCCAACAGCGGCATCAACCGCAACGGCAACAATATCCAGATCATCTTTGGCATGAAGGTCGCCGAGATGCGCGATAAGGTCGAAAACGCAATTGAGAAGGAGCAGTAAACAATGATCATTACTCTGTGTGGTGGCGGATCCACCTTTACCCCCGGCATCGTCAAGTCCATCGCCCTGCGCAAGGACGAGCTCGACGTTGACGAGATTCGTCTGTACGACATCAACGAGGAGCGCCAGCGCAAGATTGGCGTGCTCGTGGACTGGATTCTGCACGAGGACCTTGGCCTGGACATCAAGCTCACGGTGACCACCGACAAGGAGACGGCTTTCACCGACGCGAGCTTCGTGTTTGCCCAGATGCGCGTGGGCGGCTACGCCATGCGCGAGCAGGACGAGAAGATTCCGCTGCGTCACGGCTGCGTGGGTCAGGAGACCTGCGGCTGCGGCGGCCTCGCCTACGGAATGCGCACCATCTTCCCCATGGTCGAGCTGATCGATGACGTTGAGAAGTACGCCAAGAAGGACTACTGGATTCTCAACTACTCCAACCCTGCCGCTATCGTCTCCGAGGGCTGCCGCGTGCTGCGTCCCAACGCTCGTATCATCAACATCTGCGACATGCCGATCGCGATCATCGACGTGGTTTGCGCCGCGCTCGATATCGACAAGAAGGATGTCGAGTACGATTACTTTGGCCTCAACCACTTTGGTTGGTTCACCTCGATCCGCCACAAGGGCGAGGAGGTGCTCCCGCAGCTGCGCGAGTACATCAAGGAGCATGAGATCCTGCTGCCGAGCAGCTACCTCAAGGGCATGAGCTCGCTTATGAAGTCCAACACCGACAACGAGGACGAGAGCAAGCAGAATCGTCATACGAAGGGTTCCTGGTACTACGTGTGGAAGGGCGTCTACGAGATCATGGAGCTCTTCCCGGAGTACCTGCCCAACACGTATCTGAACTACTACCTGCAGCAGAAGGAGTTCGTCGAGCACTCCAACCCCGAGCGCACCCGTGCTAACGAGGTTGAGGAGACGCGTGAGAAGAACCTCTTTGATGGTATCGACCATTACGAGAAGACGGGCGAGATCGACGAGAGCACGTTCTATGCGGGCAGCCACGGCGACTGGATTGCCGATCTGGCCATCGCTCTGAAGAACGACACCAAGCAGCGTTTCCTGGTCATTTGCGAGAACAAGGGCGCTATCCCCAACATGCCCTACGACGCTATGGTCGAGCTGCCTGCCTACATTGGCAAGAACGGCCCCGAGGTCATCAGCCGCGACAACATTCCGCTGTTCCAGCAGGGCCTCATGATGCAGCAGCTCAACTCCGAGAAGCTCGTGG
>URAQ01000110.1 GCA_900545875.1 uncultured Collinsella sp. | reverse complement strand
CTGGACGCTAAGACCGTCGAGGACGGCACACTGTCCGATGTCGACGAGTATGTCTCGTGCATTGAGCAGTCCGACCAGGCGCTGCGCTACTTCCTCAACGCCTTGAGCAAGCTCGACCGCAAGGTGGTCGTGGTGTTCTGGGGCGATCACCAACCGTTCTTCCCATCCAAGTTCAACGATAAGTGGTTTACCGGCGAGGACGACGCCACCCACCAGGAGCGCTTGTGGCAGACCGACTACATCATCTGGGCTAACTACGACGTTGCCGGTTGCGACCAAACGAGTGAGGTCGACGATCTGTCCACCAACTACCTGTCCACGCAGCTTATGCAGCTGATCGGCGCACCGCTGACCGACTACCAGAAAGCGCACATGACGCTGCGCGAGTCGCTGCCCGCCATCAACTCCGTCGGCTACGAGGACGCCAGCCTGCGCTGGGCGCTCTCCTCCAACGTCACCGGTGACGACGCCGCCGCCGCAGCCGCCACCAAGGCGCGCGAGGATTACGCCAAGATGCAGTACTACGAGATGTTCCGCGACGGCAAGAACGTGTATACCGAGCACTTCCAGACCGAGGCCAACGAGACCGACCCCAACCTGGCGCCGGGTACGACCAAGATCAAGTAGCGGGTCGCTGCTAATTCACAACTGAAACGTCTGTCCGGGCGGAGGCATATAAGGTTCCCTGCTCGGACAGTCCTGCGCAAGACGGAGGCCACATTAAGTGGCCTCCTTTGCGTGCGGAACTCGCGATGAACCTTATATGCCTCCGCCCGGACAGACGCCCTGTTGTTGGAGCGCGGCTTGTCATGGGGGGTATCCGCAACATATATAAGTCGAAGGCCACGTCATGTGGCCTTTTTGCATCCGGAAACCGTGTCCCAGAATTCACGTCCGGAACGGGATGCAGTTTCCGCTTGTGGCTCCGTTGGGAAACTGCATCCCATTCCAAAGGCAAATTCTGGGACGCACTTTCCGAAACCCCATCCATCCGGAAAGCCCGTCCCACTCTGAATACATCCAGCGAACGCATGAGAGCGTGTCATCCAGGACAGCCTCGTCATCGTGGTGATGGAAAATGTCACCCCAAACGCTTGCCACGGTTGCGCCTATGAGTGTCAAGAAAAAAGCCTCGAGAATTTCGAGGCTTTCACATTTGTATTGTTTTGCACGAAGGACCGCGAACGACGAAGCTACTCGCCCAAAACGGCCTTTTTGGCGGCTGCAGCCATGTTGTCCAGATCTTCCTTGGTGGGATGGTCCTTCGCGGCAACCCAGTTGTCGAGCAGCATCTTATAGCGCGCGTTTTCGGGTTCTTGCTCAAGCATCGCCTCGTAGCGCTGCTTTACAGCGGGACCCATCTTGCCCTGGCACATAGCCCAGCCTACAAGCTCGGCATCCTCGGCCAGATTTGAGCTCACGCGATCGATAATCTGCCTAAAGTACTCCTCGCTGGCGCCAAAACCGCAGGTGCCAAACAGAAAGACGCGCTTGCCGTGCAAGGCGGAGAGCAACGCCGCGACCGAAGGCGTGCACGCGCCCTTGTCGCACCAAAAACCGACAAGCACCGTGTCGGCCGCGCAGGCGCCCTGTGCCTCGAGCGCAACCTGACCTGCATCCGCATCGTCGCTCAACGCCGCGGCATGGACAAACTCAACACCCGCAGCCTGCAGAGCGCGCTTGATCGCGCCCGAAACCATCCTGGTATTACCGCTCTTGCTGTTAACCACCAAAGAGCACGTCATAGTCACGTTGCCTCGTTTCCCCCAAAACTAAAGCCACTAATGCAATTTATTAGATGAATATCTTAGTACTAACGTGACAGATGTAAACCACCGTCTGTCGATTGATTAATTTGCCCCACGGGCTTGCTCACTGGGCGAATTGGCTGCGGTAGAGTTCGGCGTAGAAACCGCCTGCCGCTAGCAGCTCGTCGTGCGTGCCGCGCTCGATAATCTGGCCGTCGCGCATCACCAGAATGCAGTCGGCGTTGCGGATGGTGCTCAGGCGGTGCGCCACGACAAAGCTTGTGCGACCGGCCATGAGCTCGTCGAATGCCGCCTGCACCTGCAGCTCGGTACGCGTATCGATGCTCGACGTTGCCTCGTCCAGCAGCAGAATCGCCGGATCGGTGAGCATAACGCGCGCAATGCACAGCAGCTGTTTTTGACCCTGGCTAAACGTGCCGCCGTCCTCGCCGATGACCGTATCGTAGCCGCCTGGCAGCTGCACGATAAACTTGTGCGCGTGCGCGTGCTTGGCAGCTTCGATAACCTGCTCGCGCGTGGCGTCGGGACAGCCGTAGGCGATGTTTTCGGCCACGGTGCCCTCGAACAACCAGGTATCTTGCAGCACCATGCCAAAGGCGCGGCGCAGGCTTGCGCGTGTAGCCACGCGAAGACCGGCCATCGACTGCGATGCGACCGGCATCGATATCGTAGAATCGCAGCAGCAAATTGATGAGCGTCGTCTTGCCGCAGCCCGTAGGGCCAACGAGGGCAAAGCGCATGCCGGGCTTGGCCTCGATGCAGATATCCTGCAGCAGCTTGCGGTCGGGCACGTAGCTAAAGTCCACATGCTCAAAGGTCACCTCACCCTGCGGGGCGGCAAGTTCCACGGCATCCGCCGCATCGGGCTCCTGCTCGCGCGCATCGAGCAGCGCAAACATGCGGCGCGCCGAGGCATACGCCGTCTGGATCTGCGTAATGACGTTGGTGACCTCGTTGAACGGCTTGGTGTACTGGTTGGCATAGGACAGGAAAATCTGCACGCCGCCCACCGTGAGCGCAGCGGGCACGCCCGTGATCACGCCCACGCAGCCAATCACGGCGACCACGGCATAGATGATGTTGTTGATAAAGCGCGTACCGGGGTTGGAAAGCGAGCCCATAAACTGTGCGCGTTCACCTGCCGTATAGAGCTCGGCGTTGAGGGCGTCGAAGCGCGCTTGGGCGTTCGGGCCGTAGGCAAACGCATCCACCAGTTTTTGCTCGCCCACATACTCCTCGATATGGCCACCGAGCTGCCCTTGAATACGCTGCTGTGCCGTAAAGCTTTTGTTGGAGAGCTTGGCGATAGCACCGGCTGCAAAAATGGAAAGCGGCGTGACGAGTACCACCACGAGCGTCATGGTCAGGTTGATGGAAAGCATAAACGCGAGCGTGCCCACGATGGTAATAACACCGGTGAAGAGCTGCGTGAAGCCCTGCAGCAGACCGTCGCCCACCTGGTCGACGTCGTTGACCACGCGACTCATAAGGTCGCCGTGGGCATGGCTGTCGATAAAGCTGAGCGGCATGCGGCTGAGCTTGTCGCTCGCCTCCACGCGCATGTCGCGCACCGTCTCGTAGGACAGGCGGTTGACGCAATAGCCCTGCAGCCACTGGAAAGCCGCAGCACCTACCACGACGAGCGCGAGCTTGGTGACAAGCGGCAGCAGCGCGTCGAAATCCACCTGCCCGGCAGCAACGATCAGGTCGATGCCCTCGCCGATGAGAATAGGCGTGTAAAGCTGCAGAATCACCGAGATGGCGGCACTCACAAACGACGCTACAAACGAAATGCGGTGCGGACGGACATAGCCCAGCAGGCGGCGGGTCACCGCGCCGGCGGGATAGCGCTCGGGATCGCCGGGCTGGCGCGGACCGTCGCCCAGGTCGTTGAGGCTATCGTTGCCGGCCACGTTGGCCGTCATCGTGGCGACCGAACCGGAGGAAGTGTACGGATTCATTTAGCAGCCCTCCTTTGCGCAGACGGATACGGGAGCGGTCGGGGCGGACGCGGGCGCCGCACTCCCCTGCTGGCCCTCGAGCTCCTCGCGGCGCAGCTGCGACTGGCAAATCTCGCGATAGAGCTGGCAGGTCGCGTAGAGCTCATCGTGCGTGCCCAGGCCCGCGACCGAGCCGTGGTCGAGCACGCAGATCATGTCGGCGTCGCGCACGGTCGAAACGCGCTGGCTCACAATGACCGTAGTCAGCGGCAGACCGCCCTCGGCAGCGCCGCGCATGCTGCGCTCGCGAATGGCGTGACGAAGCGCCGCATCGGTCTTAAAATCGAGCGCCGAGGCGGAGTCGTCCATAATCAGGATCTGTGGCGAGCCCACCAGGGCACGCGCAATGGTCAGGCGCTGGCGCTGACCGCCGCTGAAGTTCTTGCCGCCCGCCTCGACCGGGGCGTCGAGCCCCTGCGGTTTGTTACGCACGAACTCGCTGGCCTGCGCCATATCGAGCGCCGTCCACAGCTCCTCATCGGTTGCCGACTCGTCGCGCCAGGTCAGGTTGCTGCGGATGGTGCCGCTCACCAGCGACGCGCGTTGCGGGACGGTCGCAACCACACGGCGCAGCTGATCGAGTGGCCAGGTGCGCACGTCGGCACCCATTACGCTCACGCTGCCGGTGCTCGCGTCGTACAGGCGCGAGATAAGCGAGACGAGCGTGGACTTGCCGCTGCCCGTGCCGCCGATAATACCGAGCGTTTTGCCCACCGGCAGTTCCAGGGTCACATCGCTCACGGCATTTGCCGCGCCCGCGCCAAACGAAAAGCTCGCATGGTCAAAGCTCAGCGCAGGGACTGGAGCAGCGCCACCCGCCAGTTCGCTCGGCTCGGGCAGCGCGACCGGCTGGTTGCCCTCGTCGGTGATGCTCGGCTCACAATTGAGTACCTCGTTGATACGCGAAGCACTCGCGCTCGCCTTGGTAAAGACCACGACCAGGTTGGCCACGTAGACGATAGAGGTGAGGGTCTGCGTCATGTAGTTCACAAAGGCCATGACCTGGCCCTGCGTGAGCTCGCCCACGTTGACCTGGATGCCGCCCACCCACAGGATGGCGCACACGCCCAGGTTCATCACAAGAAACGTGACGGGGTTGAGAATCGACGAGAGCTTGCCCACCGCGATGGCGGTATGGGCCTGGTCGTCGGCGGCTTGGGCAAAGCGCTCGCGCTCGTGGCCTTCGCGCACAAACGCACGGACCACGCGGGCGCCCGAAAGACCCTCACGGCAAATGAGCGCGATGCGGTCGAGCTTTGCCTGCAGCTGCTTGTAATACGGAATGCAGCGCGCCATGACAAACCAAAACACCAGGCCGATGGCGGGCGTGCAGATCAAAAAGATCACGCCAAGCTTAAGGTCGATGGCAAGGGCCGCGACCATGGAACCCACCGCCAGAAAGGGCCAGCGGATGAGCATGCGTACGCCCAGCGCCACGGCAAGCTGCACCTGGTTGACGTCGTTGGTGATGCGGGTGATGAGCGACGGCGTGCCAAAGCGGTCGAGTTCGGCATAGCTCAGCTTATTGATGTGCTCGTAGAGCGCGCCGCGGATATCGGTGCCCATGCCCTGCGAGGTCAGCGCGGCCATCTTTTGGCAGACAAGCGTAAACGAGATGCCGATCACGGCCATGGCGCCAAGCAGCATGCCGTAGTGGACGACAGCGTTGACATCGTGCGCGCCAATACCCTTATCGATCATCTGGGCAATCACCAGCGGCGTCAGCAGGTCAAAGATCACTTCGATCAGCTTGCACGCAGGACCAATCACCATATACCGGCGAAACTTACCACCAAAACGCCTGAGCAGCTCAATCATGTATAGGCGCTCCCTATCATCATCCACATTCAATTCGAACCATGATAGTACCGCCACCCCAAAAGAAGCGTAAACAACTCGTCATTTCTAATGGGATTCGGTTTCCAAAGAAGCGGAAAGGCACGCGCACGCCCAGCCAGTGTCGGGTCGACCGCTTGGTATACTTACATTAGTGCTACCAAGTTAGTCGCCGACCCTTGAAATGAGGTACCGAGATGAACGACATTCTCGCAAGAAGAGCAAGACGAGCAACTATGGGCATCGCCCTTTCCGCGGCACTTGTCGCGGGAATCGCCCCCGTAACGGCGATCGCGGCAGAAACCAGTTCCCCCACCGGTGCGGCCGTTTCGCAGACGAGCGCCGCCAACGGCAATTCGGGCGCCCCGCAGACAGAAGACGCGGCCGCCGCAAAAGAAAAGGCTCTGTTAGACCAGGATTGACATACATGT
>URAQ01000109.1 GCA_900545875.1 uncultured Collinsella sp. | reverse complement strand
CCGTGCTGGACCATGCTGGCACCGTCGCCGGAGCCGCCGTAGTCGCAGACACCACCGAGACACCGCTTTCACTCATGCACGACGCCATGACGCTGGTCGGCGAGCTGCGCCGCGCCCCCGAGCTCGCTTCGGCGCCGGTCGCCGCTCTCACCCGCGACGGCTTGCTGGCCCGCGCGCTCCACGCCGAGCCCGAGCGCTCGATCGCCGTCATGCCCAATAACGAGGAGGCGGCTCTTGAGGTTTGGCCCTCGCTCGACCACGCCGCCGCGGCATTCGAGGCTGCGACCAGCATAAACGCCGAGGAACAGTCCACGGACGCCGAAGACGAAGCCGCCGCTTCCTCCATGCCCGAACCTGCCGCCACGCTCGACTTGGGCGACGGCAAGCCGCTGCCCGTGCTCATCCCGGAGTCCGAGCAGTTCGCCAACCGCCTGCGCAAGAATGCCCGTCTGCGCCGCAAGTGGGCCAAGCGCGAGGGCGTGAGCTGCTACCGCGTCTACGATGCCGACCTGCCCGACTACTCCGCCGCCATCGACCTGTACGAGGGCTGCCCGCAGACGCCGGGCCGCTGGCTCGTCATCGCCGAATACGCCGCGCCCAAGACCATCGATCCCGCGCTGGCCCAGGCCCGCATGCTCGACATCTTGGCCATCGCGCCGCGCATCCTAGATGTTCCCGCCGAGCATGTGCACGCCAAGGCCCGCATGCGCTCGCGCGGCGGCTCGCAGTACGGCAAGCAGGGCGCCGGCAAGGGTGCATCGGGCGAGCGCGCCAACATCGCGCGCCGTCGTCTGCCGCTCATCGAAGAAGGCGGGCTCACCTTTGCCGTCAACTTTGATGACTACCTGGATGTGGGCATCTTCTTGGATCACCGCGTCACCCGCAACCTGGTGCGCGAGCACGCCAAACAGGCGCGCCGCTTCCTCAACCTGTTCGCCTACACCGGCACCGCGACCTGCTATGCGGCCGATGCCGGCGTGGAGGAGACCGTCACCGTGGACCTCTCCAACACCTACCTGGACTGGGCCGAGCGCAATATGCGCCAGAACGGCTTTGTTGGTCCGCAGCATCATTTTGTGCGCGACGACGTGCTCGCCTGGATTCGCGACCAGCGCCAGACGCGCAACCGCTGGGACTTGATCTTTGTCGATCCGCCCACGTTTTCGAACTCGTCCAAGATGGGCCGCCGCACCTGGGATGTCCAGCGCGACCATGTTGAGCTTTTGGCCGGCGTTTCACGCCTGCTTGCACAGGGCGGCCATGCCATCTTTAGCTGCAACCTGCGCGGTTTCCGCCCCGAAACGCGCAAGCTCGCGCGCGTGGGCGTCGTGCTGGAGGACATTACGGCGCAGACCATCCCCGAGGATTTCGCACGCAACCAGAAGGTGCACCACTGCTATATCGTGCGCCGCCTGCCCATCGAGGACGCCATGGCCGAGGTCGGCTTTAGCGCCGAGGAGATTGCCGAGCGAACCGAGGAGCTGCGCAACCCCGAGGCGCGCAAGCCTCGCGCAACGGCGCCCGCGCACGCGCAGACCGGCAACGGCAAGCCCAACTTTGTCGGCAAGCCCTCCCCCGCCGGCAAGCCCAAAAAGAAGAAGTTCTACGCCAGCAAACCCAGGGGCAAATAAACAAAGTTGCGGTGGAATATGGACTGTTTGGCCGCCAAATAGGCCATTTCCGTCCGTATTTCACCGCAACTCATATTGGGACGGTGGTTGGCGATCTAGCCTTGGGTGACCAATCGGTAACCGATGCCCACGTGTGTTTGGATATAGCGCGGGTGCGCGGGGTCGGACTCGATCTTCTTGCGCAGCGTGCCCATAAAGACGCGCAGGCTCGCCAGGTCGCTCTTAGTTGCCGTGCCCCAAATCTCGTGCAGGATAAACTGGTGCGTTAGTACCTTGTCGGCGTTATGTGCCAGCAGGCACAAGAGCTTGTACTCAATCGGCGTCAGATGCAGCTCCTCGCCATCCATCGTGGCAATGCCGGCATCAAAGTCGATATGCAGCTCACCGGTATCGAACGAGCCCTCGGAGGCAACACCACCCGTTTGCGCATACGAAAGGCGCCTGAGCGTCGTGCGAATGCGTGCAAGCAGTTCCTCGACCGAAAACGGCTTGGTCAGGTAGTCATCGGCGCCGGCATCGAGCGCGCGAATCTTGTCCGCGTCCTCGCTGCGCGCCGAGACCACGATGATCGGCATGCCCGACCATGCGCGCACCGACTCCACCACCTTGACGCCGTCCATATCGGGCAGGCCCAGATCGAGCAGCACGATGCTCGGTGCCTGCGATGAGGCGGCGGCGATGGCGGCATGGGCGGTCTCCACGGCCATATGACGCAAGCCGTGCGCCTCGAGCGCGGCAACAATAAGGTTGCGGACGGCGGGATCGTCCTCAACGACCAAGATGAGCGGTTTTACGGCAGAGTTCGGCACAGCGCTACTCCTTATCAAACGAAACGTCGGCGACGGGAAGCTCAATCGTAAAGACCGAGCCGTGCGGGTCCGCCGCGGCAACCTCTATGCTACCGCCATGCGCCAGCGCAATGGAGCGGCAGAGCGAAAGACCCAGGCCCACGCTGCGATGGCTGTCGGCAAGACCGTGGTTGGCGGTGTAGAACGACTCAAAGATTCGCTCGCGGTCCTCGGGCGCAATGCCCGGGCCGTCATCGGCCACCGAGCACGCCACGCGTCCATCGTCGACGCTAATCGAAATCATGATATGCGAGCCTGCGGGCGTATAGGTGATGGCGTTGTTCACCAGATTGACCACCAGCTGCACCATCAGGCGCGCATCGACGTTGACGAGCGCCGGCTCATCGCACGCCACCACCTTAAGGTCGTGCTCGCGCACGGCAGGGTTCACGTGGCGCAGCGCCTCCTCCACGATATCGTCCATGAGCTCGAGCGTGGTCGACAGGCGCATACCGCCGCCCTCGAGCTTGGTGATGGCGAGCAGGTTCTCGACGGTGGCGTTGAGCCATTGCGCATCCGAGCGAATGGACAGGAGCAGGCCGCGGCGCGTTTGGGCGTCGAGCACCGCGGTGCCGGTCGAACCCTGGTCGAGCAGGACATCGGCATTGCCCGAAATACTGGTGAGCGGCGTGCGCAGGTCGTGCGAGATGGAGCGCAGCAGGTTGGCGCGCAGCTGCTCATTTTTGGCAAGCACCGCCGCCTCCTCGCGGGCCTCCATGGCGCGGGCGCGATCGAGCGCCAGCTCGCCTTCGCTCACGATAGCATCGGCAAGTGTCCGCTCCTCGTGCGTCAGCACGTCGGGCTCGGCAACGATAGCCAGCACGCCCACCACCGAGGCGGGGTCGCCCGAGCGCGCGAAGCCGTCGCCTGTGCGAACCGTCAGGTAGATGCCATAAAACGCCGAGCCGCCGAACGTAGCATCGAGCGGCGTTCCCACATAGGCGGACGCCGAGAGCCGCGGTGGCATCTGCGGCGCCAGCTCGTGCACCGGCGCGGCATCGCCCACGGCCGTGTATGTCGCACGCGGCAGCAGGTCATCGCCCTCGGCGTCGGCGCTGTACCACACGACCGGACAGCCCGAAAGACGCGCCAGCTGCGTGGCCATGGCGTGAACGATCTGCTGCTCGTCGGCGCAGCGCTGCAACATGCGATTGGTCTCGAGCACCATATGCGTGCGGCGGTCGCTGGCGGCAGCCTGTGCCAAGGCGCGGCGCAGGGCCAACGCAATCGAGCTCGACACAAGCGAGACCACGAACATGATGAAGAACATGCCGGGATAGCCGCGGTCGATAAGCGACAGCGAGTAGCGCGGGTCGACAAACAAGAAGTTGTAGAGCGCCACGGCGGCAGCCGAGCTCAGCAAGCAATACAGGCGACTCCAGGTAAAGAATGCGCACAGCTGAACGGCGAACACATAGACGATCATGATGCTCGGCGCGAGACCCGGATGGTCGAGCAGCGCGCCCACAATCGTCGCCGCGACCAGCAGCCCCACCGACACGCAGATATCGTACAGGGGGCCGCGACGCGTCATCGTAGTGCGCCGCCACCAAAAGTTCTCGGCAATATCACCGTCCGCACGGACGTCCATCAGCGCCCCGCCCCTCTCTCAAAAACAAAAACCACCACAAAGGGACAGGCACCTTTGTGGTGGTTTCCCTTGTGGTGGTTCCAAGTGTATAGCCTTTGCAACCTGCGGTCGCTAGACAAACAGCACGTGCGCGAGCAGGGCACACACGCACACCGCTCCAAATACCAGTGCCACGATCGAAATTACGCGATCGGCCATATCCATGTTGGCACGATTCGTAAAGAACCGATCTTCGGCGGCGTCGACGCGCGCCTCACGCACCATTTCGACCACCGCCTCACGGCCATCGAGCGCCTTTGTATCCATGTTTACCTCCCCGGCCTCATGCTTATCCATCAAAAACCAACTCCGTGTAGCCGCCGACGTCTACGGCCGCTCGTTGGGGGCCAGGCGCTGCATCTTGTTCACGGCCTTGAACTTGGTGAACAGCGGCACGTACTCAAAGCTCACGTTGGAGTTCTCCAGGCCGTACCAACGCGCGGGCGTGCCGGCGGCGCGGCGGATGATGTACTTGAGCGTGATGGCCGTGCGCTCGCTGGGCTCCACATCGCTTTCGGGCGCCAGAAGCTTACGGATCAGGACGAACTTGAACGTACCGATGTTACCCGGATCCTTGTAGACCGAGTAGTCATGCGTCTGCGGCGGCAGCTCGCCGGTGGCAGCCAGGTCCTGAACAACCTGACGCAGGTAGGCATTGACGCGCTGGTTGATCTTGTAGCCCAGGTAAAGATGCACGCGGAACACGTAGTCGGTGCCGAACGTCTCGACCGAATAGGCAAAGGTGTGCGGTTCGTCCATGGTCTCGACGTTCACAAACCACCAGGCGTGGGCACGCTTGGGATGCTTGTCCAAGATCGAGTAGACGATATCGCGGTCGATGTAGTCGGTATGGGTGTCCTTGGTCAGGTACACGACGTTGTCGCTCATGCGCTCGTAACGGTCGTCGTCACGCAGGCGCTTGAGCTGCGGCAGGTAGCTGCGCAGCGGCAGCAGCGTAAACTGGCGCTGCTCGACCGCCGTGCCGTTGTACCAGCACACCATAATGCCCATGATGAGTGCAGCCATGAGGATGGTGAAGTAGCCGCCGTGGAAGAACTTGGTGAGCGAGCTCACGAAGAAGAAGCCTTCGAGCAAAAGGAAGAAGGCCGCGAAGATCCACGGAGCAACCTTGAGCTTGCGCTCCTCGTGCAGGTAGAAGAAGAGCAGCAGCGTGGTGCACATCATAGTCAGCGTAATGGCAAGGCCGTAGGCGGCTTCCATATGCGCCGAGTTCTGGAACAGCAGCACCACGATGACGCAGCCGACAAGCATGACGTTGTTGACCATGGGGATGTAGAGCTGGCCCTTGGTCTCGGCAGGGTAGAAGACCTGCATGTGCGGCATAAGGTCCAGGCGGCTGGCCTCGGACACCAGCGAGAATGCGCCGGTGATGAGCGCCTGCGAGGCGATGATGGCCGCGACGGTGGAAAGGCCGACGGCAAACGGGCGCAGGCCCGGGGCGAGCATCTGGTAGAACGGGTTGAGGTCGGCAATGCCCATGAGCTCGGGGTTGGCAGCGTTGTTCATAAGCCAAGCGCCCTGACCCATATAGGACAGCAGCAGGCAGCACTTAACGAATGGCCAGGTAGCGTAGATGTTGCCGCGGCCGACGTGGCCCATGTCGGAGTAGAGCGCCTCGGCACCGGTGGTGGCGAGGAAGCAGCTGCCCAGAATCATGATGCCCGCGTGGTTGTTGGGGCTCAGCAAAAAGGCGATGCCGCGCAGCGGGTTGAGGCACAGCAGCACGGCGGGGTGCTGGAATACAAAAAACAGACCCGTGCCGCCCAGGAACAGGAACCACAGCGTCATGATGGGGCCAAAGGCGTGACCGATCTTGGCCGTACCGATGCGCTGCACCAAAAAAAGCGCGATGATGATGGCGAGCGTAATGGCGACGACGCGACCCTGGTCATCGCCCAGCACGGCATGGACCGCCGGGATGGTGCGCAGGCCCTCGATGGCCGTGGTAACGGTA
>URAQ01000108.1 GCA_900545875.1 uncultured Collinsella sp. | reverse complement strand
TGCCCACGCTCGACGCCGTGCGCGAGCACATGGCCAAGCACGCGGAGTTCCTGCGTCCGCGCTTTAAGGCCGTTGAGCGCAAGCTCACCGAGGGCCTGGGCGATACGGGTTGCGCTACCTGGACGCATCCTCGCGGCGGCTACTTTGTGAGCTTCGATGGTCCCGAGGGCTCGGCCCAAAAGGTCGCTGCGCTTTGTGCTGACCTGGGCGTCAAGCTCACGCCGGCCGGTGCTACCTGGCCCTATGGCAAGGACCCGCGCGATACCAACATCCGCATCGCGCCGAGCTATCCCACGGTCGAGGACCTGGAGGCCGCGCTCGATGTGCTGGTGCTGGCCGTTAAGCTCGTCGCCGCCGAGCTGGCGCGCGCCGAGCGCGCCTAACGCGCGGCTTTCCGTACTATCCGCACTTTCGATACGTAAAGGAGCGTATACATGGATTTGGGTATTTCCACCAATCCAACGCCGGAGCTCTACACCATTAAGGTAACCGGCGAGATTGATATCTCTAACGCCGATAGCCTGCGCAATGCCATCGACTTGGCGCTCGAGCAGCCCACCGAGGCCGTTGAGCTCGATTTTGCCCAGGTGAGCTACATCGATTCAACGGGCATTGGCGTTCTCGTGGGCGCCGCGCACCACGCGGTCGACCACGGCAAGCGCTTTAGCTGCACCAATGTGCAGCCCCCGGTGATGCGCGTGGTTCAGCTGTTGGGTGTCGACCAGGAGATTTCGATCACCGCTGCATAATCTTTGTCCCCAAAAGGGCGTGCCGTTTGGCATATGTTTGTGATGCGCTCGGACGTTTTGGCGTCCGGGCGCTATACTTGACCGAATGAATAGACGAGTTCCGGCCGAATGGCGCGGTGCGGGCTCGACTCACATCGAGCCTTGGAGGTATGTGTGTTTGGTATTGGAGAGGGTGAGCTCGCGATCATCGTGGTCTTCGGCTTTTTGCTGTTTGGCCCGGATAAGCTCCCACAGATGGGCCGCACGATCGGCCGTGCCATCCGTCAGTTCCGCGAGACGCAGGAAAAGATGACGGCCGTTGTTCAGTCCGAGATTATCGATCCGGTGAGCGAGGCCGCTTCGGCACCGGTCAAGCCCAAGAAGACTGCCGTCGATGACGATTCCGATGCGGACGAGGATGCCGCCGAGACGGCAGCGCCCGCCAAGAAGGAGACCTTTGCCGAGCGCCGTGCCCGCCTTGCTGCCGAGAAGGCTGCGAGCGAGGGTGCCGCCGAGGGCGAGGGTGCTGCTGAGGAGTCCGAGGCCGAGGGCGCCGAG
Organism: uncultured Collinsella sp.; assembly: GCA_900545875.1. GTDB lineage: Bacteria > Actinomycetota > Coriobacteriia > Coriobacteriales > Coriobacteriaceae > Collinsella. The sequence continues at coordinate 4,805 of URAQ01000108.1, read as the reverse complement.
CCTGCCGCTGCCGCCGAGCCTGTCGTCGAGCCCGAGCCTGCTGCAGAGCCCGAGTCCGAGCCCGAGCCCGAGCCGGCAGAGCCCACGACGGCTGACCTCTACGCCCGTCGTCCCCGCAAGCGCAAGGCCGTCGTCGACCAGCTCGCTCGCGAGCTCGAGGCCGAGGACGACGCCGCTGCCGCCGATGCCCCGAAGGGAGGCGATGAGTAATGCCTATCGGACCTGCGCGCATGCCGCTCTTCGATCACTTGGGAGAGCTCCGTCGCCGCCTGACCATCGTGGTCGTGTCGGTGTTTGCCGCCGCCATCGTGCTGTATTTCGCCACGCCCGTGGTGCTCGACATCTTGGAAGACCCTATCCGCTCCTTTGTGCCGGACGGTAAGTTCTACATCACCACCACGCTGGGCGGCTTTGGCTTGCGCTTCTCGCTGGCCATCAAGATGGCCGTGGTCATGTGCACGCCCATGATCATCTGGCAGATTCTGGCATTTTTCCTGCCGGCACTGCGTCCCAACGAGCGCAAATGGGTCGTGCCCACGGTGCTCGCCTCGACGGTGCTGTTCTTCCTGGGCGCCATCTTTTGCTACTTCATCATCATCCCGGCGGGCTTTGAGTGGCTTATCGGCGAGACCTCGGCCGTCGCCACGGCGCTGCCCGACCTGGAGAACTACGTCAACATGGAGCTGCTCTTTATGATCGGCTTTGGTGTGGCGTTTGAGCTGCCGCTCATCATCTTCTACCTGTCCGTCTTCCATATTGTGTCCTATGCGGCCTTCCGCAGTGCTTGGCGTTATGTATACGTTGGCCTGCTTGTGGGCTCGGCTGTGATTACGCCCGACGGCTCGCCCGTTACGCTGGGCCTCATGTACGGCGCCCTGCTCTCGCTCTACGAGATTTCGCTCGCCATCGCCCGCGTGGTCATTACCGCGCGCGAGGGCAAGGAGGGCTTGTTTGTGAGCCGTCTGGACCTGTTTTCGGACGACGAAGAGGACAGCGAGGAGTAAATCGGTATGCATGAGGTTGGCATTGTCAACGGCATACTCGATACAGTGATTCGCGCGGCGCGTGGGGCGGGGGCCTCGCGCGCCGTTTTGGTAACGCTGCGTATCGGGGATATGACCGAGGTCGTGCGCGAGGCGCTCGACTTTGCGTGGGAGACATTTCGTGACGAGGACCCGCTCACGCGAGGCTGCGAGCTTGCCGTGGAGGAGGTCCATCCACAAAGCGAGTGTCTGGACTGCGGCGAGGTTTTCGACCACGATCGCTTCCACTGTCGCTGTCCCCAGTGTGGTGGTGCCAACGTGCGCCTACTGCACGGCCGCGAGCTCGATATCGCGAGTATCGAAATCGAAACCCCCGACGATTAGCCCGCTAGCCATCTGGTGATGGGGTATAAAGGGGCCAAAGTAAGGAGCGCTAAGTATGGCCGAGAAAACGATTGATATCGCGTCGCCGATTCTGTCGCGCAACGAGCGCCTGGCAGATCAGCTGCGTCAGCGATTTAATGAGACAAACACCTATGTGATCAACGTCTTGTCGAGCCCCGGTTCGGGCAAGACCACCACGATCCTGGGCACCAACGAGCGCCTGCGTGACAAGGCCGGCCTGCGCTGTGCCGTCATCGAGGGCGATATCGCCTCGGATGTCGACGCCATCACCATGAAGGAAGCCGGCATGCCCGCCATCCAGATCAACACGGGCGGCCTGTGCCACCTCGAGGGCAACATGATCATGGAGGCCGTTGACGCGTTTGACCAGGCCGTTGGGCTCGATAACATCGACGTCATTTTTATCGAAAACGTGGGCAACTTGGTCTGTCCGGTCGACTTTGACCTGGGCGAGAACCTGTCCATCATGATTCTCTCGGTGCCCGAGGGCGACGACAAGCCCATCAAGTACCCGGGCATCTTCCAACACGCCGGCGCGCAGCTGCTCAACAAGGTCGACGTGGCTCCGGCTTTCGATTTTGACATGGATAGGTATACTAAGACACTCGATGACCTCAATCCGCAGGCGCCGCGGTTTGCCGTGAGCGCGCGCAAGGGCGAGGGCATGGATGCCTGGTGCGATTGGCTCATCGGGCAGATTGAGCAAGCAAGGGCGTAAGTCGGCCGCCATACGGGCGGGCGTAGCCGCAGAGATACGAGATAGGAGCCTCTTTTGAAGCTCATCATCGCCGAGAAAAACGACGCCGCGCGTCAGATCGCCGAGCGTCTGTCCACGGGTAGGCCCAAAAAGGACAAGGTGTACAACACCGCCATCTACCGCTTTGAGTGGAAGGGCGAGGAGTGCGTGACGATCGGCCTTGCCGGTCACATCCTTGCGCCTGATTTTTGCGACAGCGTGCTGTTCGATAAAAAGCTGGGCTGGTATTCGGTCACCGAGGACGGCGAGATACTGCCGGCCGACATGCCCGATGGCCTGGCCCGCCCACCGTACGACACCAAGCGCAAACCGTTCCTTGCCGACGGCATCTCCATCAAGGGCTGGAAGCTCGAGAGCCTGCCCTACCTCACCTGGGCTCCCGTCATTAAGCTGCCGGCCGAGAAGGAGCTCATCCGCTCGCTCAAGAACTTGGCCAAAAAGTCCGATAGCGTCATCATCGCCACGGACTTCGACCGCGAGGGCGAGCTCATTGGCTCGGACGCCCTCAATAAAGTGCGCGAGGTGGCGCCCGACCTGCCGGTTGCCCGCGCCCAGTATTCTTCGTTTACCAAGGCCGAGATCACACAGGCCTTCGACAACCTCGTCTCGCTCGACCAGAATCTGGCCGACGCCGGCGAGAGCCGTCAGCATATCGACCTTATTTGGGGCGCGGTGCTCACGCGCTACCTGACGCTCGCCAAGTTTGGCGGCTTTGGCAACGTGCGCTCTGCCGGCCGCGTGCAGACGCCGACGCTTGCCCTGGTGGTCGAGCGCGAGCGCGAGCGCATGGCGTTTGTGCCCGAGGACTATTGGCAGATTCGCGGCATGGGTGCCGCGCAGGGCGCTGCCGAGGACGATCGCTTTAAGATCGCGCACAAGACGGCGCGCTTTACCGACAAAGATGCCGCCGAGACGGCGTACGGCCACGTCGACGGCGCCACGACGGCAACCGTCGCTGCGGTGACCAAGCGCTCGCGCAAGCAGCAGCCGCCCACGCCGTTTGCGACGACCTCGCTGCAGGCTGCCGCCGCGGCCGAGGGCATCTCGCCTGCGCGTACCATGCGCATCGCCGAATCCCTCTACATGGCGGGTCTCATCAGCTACCCGCGTGTCGACAACACCGTGTACCCCGCGACGCTCGACCTGGGCGCCGTGGTGAGCGACCTGGCAAAGATCAACCCGGCGCTGGCGCCCGTGTGCAAAAAGGTGCTCGCCGGTCCCATGAAGCCCACGCGCGGCAAGGTTGAGACCACCGACCACCCTCCGATCTATCCCACGGGCGAGGGCGATCCGTCCACGCTCGACGGCGGCCAGCGCAAGCTCTACGACCTTATCGCCCGTCGCTTCCTGGCGACGCTCATGGGTCCCGCGACCATCGAGAACACCAAGCTCGAGCTCGACGTCAACGGCGAGCCGTTTGTGACCTCGGGCGACGTGCTCGTGACCCCGGGCTTCCGCGAGGCCTACCCGTACGGCCTTAAGCGCGACGAGCAGATGCCGCCGCTGGAGCAAGGCGATACGGTCGATGTGTTCGACATTAAGCTCGAGGCCAAGCAGACCGAGCCGCCCGCGCGCTACAGCCAGGGCAAGCTCGTGCAGGAGATGGAGAAGCGCGGCCTGGGCACCAAGTCCACGCGCGCGAGCATCATCGAGCGCCTGTATGCCGTGCGCTACCTCAAAAACGATCCCGTGGAGCCGAGCCAGCTGGGCATCGCCATCATCGATGCGCTGACGCAGTTTGCCCCGCGCATCACGAGCCCCGATATGACGAGTGAGCTCGACGGCGACATGACCCGTGTGGAGCGCGGCGAGGATACCGAAGAGCATGTCGTGACGCACTCGCGCGCGCTGCTGGCCGGCGTGCTCGATGAGCTGCTCAAGCACACGCAGGAGCTGGGCGACGCCATCAGCGACGCCGTCACGGCCGACGCGCGTGTGGGCAGCTGTCCCAAGTGCGGCAAGGACCTGGTTATGAAGACGAGCGCCAAGACCCGTGGCAGCTTCATTGGCTGCATGGGTTGGCCCGACTGTGACGTGACCTATCCGGTGCCGAGCGGCGTCAAGGTGAGCCCGCTCGAGGGCGAGGCGGCCGTGTGTCCCGAGTGCGGCGCGCCGCGCATCAAGTGTCAGCCGTTCCGCCAGAAGGCCTTCGAGATTTGCGTGAACCCGACGTGCCCCACCAACTACGAGCCCGACCTTAAGGTGGGCGAGTGCAAGGTGTGTGCCGAGTCCGGACGCCATGGCGACCTGATCGCGCATAAGAGCGAAAAGAGCGGCAAGCGCTTTATCCGCTGCACCAACTACGATGACTGCGGCGTGAGCTATCCGCTGCCGGCGCGTGGCAAGCTCGAGGCGACGGGCGAGACCTGCCCCGAGTGCGGCGCCCCCATCGTGGTGGTCAACACGGCGCGCGGCCCGTGGCGCATCTGCGTGAACATGGACTGCCCGACCAAGGAGAAGAAGCCCGCCCGCGGCCGCAAGACCACGACCAAGGCGAGCACGGCCAAGAAGACGACGACGGCAAAGAAGACTGCTGCCAAAAAGACGACGGCGAAAAAGACGACGTCCAAGAAGTCGACTACCAAAAAGACCGCTGCCGACAAGTAGCCGAGCACATATAGACGCGGCGGGGCCGGGCGCGCAAATGCAAATGCGCGCCC
>URAQ01000107.1 GCA_900545875.1 uncultured Collinsella sp. | reverse complement strand
TCGAGCATCAGGTCGATCTCGGCGTTGTCGAACTCGCTGCCGCGGTCCGTGTGGAAGACCTCGATGTCCGAGATGGGGAAGGAGAGCGTCGCGAACGCCGACTTGACCAGCCGGGCGTCCTTCCTGGGCCCGGCGGAGTGGCCGACGATCTCCCTGTTGTAGAGGTCGACGAGCAGGCAGACGTAGTTCCACGAGGCCCCGACGCGCACGTAGGTCAGGTCGCTGCATATATGGGTGCGCGGCGCCCTGCCGCCGAAGCCGCGCGCGACGACGTTGGGCACGTCGGCCTCGTTGACCGCCCCGGGGTGCACCTTGAACCTCTTCCTGCCGTATGCGCTGACCAGGCCGTTCTCCCTCATGATGCGGCAGACCCGGCGCCGGCTGACGGTGACGCCCGACCTCTCGAGCGACGCCTTTATCTTGCGCGAGCCGTACCGGCCCTTGCTGGCGGCGTGGGCCGCGACCACGGCCGGCGCGGCGGGGTCCGGCGCGGCGGGCCGGTCGGCCCGCGAGCGCATGGAGTAGTACGTCGACCTCGCGACGCCGAGGAGCCTGCACTGCGCTGATATGGGGTAGCGGCCCTCGTTGGCCGCTATGGCCCTCACTTTCGAGCGTATATCAGCGCCGCCTGTTTTAAGACGTCGACCTCCATCCGGAGCCTGCGGTTCTCGCGCTCGAGCTCCAGGATCCGGTTCTGCTCGGGCGTGCGGTTGCACGCGGCGCGCGGCGAGCCGGTCGCGTTTATCGACTTGATCCACCTCTCCACGGTGCTCTTGCCGAGGTCGTACTCGTCCATGATCTCGCGCTTGGGCTTGCCGGCGTTGTAGAGGTCGACTATCTGCCTCTTGAACTCGTCGGTGAAATGCCTCGGGTGCCTGGGGTCCCTCATATACGGCCCTCCCGTCTCCTGCGCCCCTCCCGGAACTGTCCACATCAGTGTAGCCAATCCACCATCCACCCGGCGATCTCGCCCCAGGGGTTGCCGGGGAACCTCCTCGTCACGGCCTCGCCGGTGTCCGCGTCGAGGGCGCAGACGGTGGTCGACCTCAGGTGGACGTCCATCCCGAACGCGGTAGAATACTTTGGCATGGGAGCCTCCCAACCTCGTTGCGGCGCGGCTGCGCCTATGGCACTTCAACATCATTGTCGCAGCCCCGACCCGCGGTCACGAGCGGGGGCTCCTGTCTTTTTAGTGCCCTCGGATTGGGTCATAGTGTCTGTCGGTGCCAAAACATCGGCGTAACACTTGGCACATGGGTAGTCATTGGTGACGTTCTTGTTTGACTAGTCGTTTAAGAACGTCCCCAACTTCTATGTTCCCTTGCACCAAAAACCGCCCCGTTCTCGGTTTTTGAGGACGGGGCGGTTTTGCTTACCTAGATTGTTCGAGTTCCTTATGCAAAGCGGGCGACGAGCTCCTGGAGCACGTCGGTCATCTTGACGAGCGAACTGACCGGGACAAACTCGTTGACGCCGTGGTAGCAATAGCCGCCGGTGGAAAGGTTGGGGCAGGGCAGACCGCGGAACGACAGCTGGGCGCCGTCGGTGCCGCCACGAATTGGCAGCACTTGGGGCTCAACGCCGCAGGCAAGGTAGGCTTCCTTGGCAACATCAATAAGCTCGGGATAGTCACGAACGATCTCGGCCATATTTCGATACTGCTGCTTAATCTCGACCGTCACGCGCTCCTCACCCAGACGCTGGTTGAGCATCGAGGCAGCGGCATCAATAAGGTCGAGTTTCTGCTGGAACTTGGCGGCGTCATGGTCGCGGACGATATAGCGCGCTGTGGCGTGATCGACGGTCGCAGATACACCCTCAAGGTGATAAAAGCCCTCGTAGCCTTCCGTATACTCCGGGCGCTGTACGTAGGGGAGCAACGCGTTGAAGTCGCAGAACAGATTGCCTGCGTTGACCATACGGCCCTTAGCGTCGCCCGGGTGGATGGACTGGCCCTCAAAGCAGACGGTCGCCTCGGCGGCGTTAAAGCATTCCCACTCCAGTTCGCCGATGGGGCCGCCGTCGACCGTGTAGGCGTACTTGCAGCCAAAGGTATCGATATCCAACAGCTCGGCTCCGTGGCCGATCTCCTCGTCAGGGCAGAAGCAAATGCCGAGTGCGGGATGGGGCAGAGAAGGGTCCTGAGCGATACGCGCGACAAGCGACATGATCTCGGCGACGCCTGCCTTGTCGTCCGCGCCCAGCAGCGTGGTGCCATCGCTGCAGACCAGGTCCTCACCTGCGAGGTCGTTCAGGGCGGGAAGCTTGGCGGTACTCATGGCAACGGGCTTACCGTCAACCGTGCCGCAGACCAGGTCGCCGCCTTCGTAGTGTACGATGTGCGGTTTCACGCCGGCACCCGGTGCAACTTCGGTGGTGTCGAGATGGGCGATCAGGCCCAGGGCGGGCTTGTCCTCAGCGCCCGCACTTGCGGGGATATGCGCGCAGACATAGGCGTGCTCGGTCACGTGGGCATCTTCCGCACCAAGCTCGCGCAGCTCTTCAGCCAGCACGTTGGCAAGGTCAAACTGAACGGCGCTCGAGGGTACCTGGTCGCAGTTTGCATCCTCGGACTGCGTGTTGATCTGGACGTAGCGCAAAAAGCGCTCGAGGACATCGGGGTTCGTGGTGGTGTTTTCCATAAAGACCGCTCCAATCTTGGTCGTCGTGTGCAACAAGAACTCTAGCACGGTATGCCACGGCATACCGCGACGCTTGGATGGGGTAGAATCAGCCATTGAATGCAGAAGGGACGGAAGATCATGGATACGACAAATAGCTCGCGCGAACTACATCTGACGGTGGCGAACGAAGACTACTTGGAGTGCATGGTTCGCATTGAAAGCGAAGAGGGGGAAACCAACGGCGTTCGATCGGTCGACATCGCGCAGCGCCTTGGCGTCTCCAAGGCATCGGTCAATAAAGCGGTTTCGGCTCTCAAGGCATCCGAGCTTGTCGAGCAATCGCACTACGGCAAGGTGATCCTGACCGATCGCGGCCGCGAGGTTGGCACGGCTATCTGGTACCGTCATCGCCTCATCCGCACGTTTTTGGTTCAGGAGCTCGGTGTCGAATTTGAGCGAGCCGATTCCGAGGCCTGCATGATGGAGCATGCGCTATCCGAGGACACGATGAGCCGCTGGCTCGCCTATCTCGAAAAGCAGGGAATCAGCGTCGAGGAATAGCGGGATATATATGGATACGAGTTATTACAACCGCTTTGGTGCCGAGGAACTTACGCGCCGCTTGTCGAGCGAGACCTTGTTGGCGCAGGGCCCCATGGGCAGTGTTTTGTTGAGTGAGTACGATGCCGCCGACATTCCACCGGCGTTTTGGAATCTGGCAGAGCCGCAGACCGTTTCTCGTATCCATCGCTTGTATGTCGCCGCCGGCGCGCAGGTGCTCATTACCAATACCTTTCAGGCATCGAGCTATGCCCTCAAGCACGACCAGATTGCGCCGTCCGTGGCGGAGGTCAATCGCGGGGCCGTCGACGATGCCCGCCAGGCGCACCCTCAGCTACTGCTGGGCTCGATGGGCCCGATCGGTATTGAGTGGTTTGCCGAGGACTCTGTCGAGTATCGTGAAATCCGCGGCATTGCGCGCGAACAGGCGCACGCCTTGCTCAATGCTGGTGTTGACGGTCTGCTGATCGAGACGGTGACGTCTATCCGTAATCTGCAGCCCATGCTTGCCGGCGCCCGAGATGCCGCCGACGGCATGCCTGTTCTGGTGAGTTTTGTCGTTGACGATAAAGGCGACCTGCTGGGCGATGGCCTCAACATCGAGGCAGCCGTTTTGTACGCCGAAAAACACGGCGCAAACTCGGTTGGTGTTAATTGCTGTTCGCTTGCGGCCGCGAATGCGGCGGTGCCCAGGATGGTTGCATCGGCGACTACTCCCGTTACGGTGCGTCCCAACGTAGGCGATCCGGTCCAGACTCAGGATGGCCCCGTATGGCACGAGAATCCCGAAGCTTTCGCGCGCGCATGCATCGAATGGAGACATGCCGGCGCCGCAATGGTGGGCAGTTGCTGTGGAACCACGGCAATCACTACGGCAGCGATGGCCGAGGCGCTCGATATATAAAGGGCAAAACCGCTCCATACGGGGCGGTTTTTTTATTGCTTGCATGTCCTCGGCAGCATTTGCCCAAATGGTGAATGCTGGTGCCGGCAGGTTGCTGAGTGCGTGTTGCGGGTATACCTCACGCGTACCATGATCCAAACACTGTGAGGTGTCTGCGCGTGTGCGCGATAATTCATTTTGGAACTGACGGTTGGCGCGCTCGCGTCGATGAGGACTTCACTGCCGATAACGTTGCCCGTATCGCCGATGCCGTCGGCGAGTTGTGGCAAAAGACCAATCCGGGCAAAACGGTATATATAGGGTTCGACACCCGGCCCCTGGCGAGCGAGTTCGCTGAGCTTGCGGCGGGCGTGCTAGCAGCGCACGGGCTGGACGCCGTGCTCGCTTCGCGACCTGTTCCGACCCCTGCCCTTACGTGGGCGGCGGCTTATGACGGTGAGGCGTGCGGCGCGCTCATGGTGACGGGGTCCCATCATCCGCAGGGTTATCTGTGCCTCAAGATTCGCATGGGGGACGGCTCGACCGCCAACCAGGATGTCATCGAAGAGCTCGAAGAGACCATGGCTCCCGAGCCAATGGGGATCGAGGGGCAATATCGCACCGCGGATATCATTCCTGACTATATGCAGGCGGTGGCATCGTTTGTCGATGCCGAAGCCATCCGCGGCGCGCACCTGCGCGTGGTTGTCGATCCCATGGGCGGCGCAGCCCAGGGTTATCTAGCCGACTTGCTGCGCGAGCTTGGCGTTGAGGTGCACGAGATTCACGCCGGGCAGGCGTCTGACCAAGAAGATATCTGCCCCGACCCCGTTGAGCCTTGGGTGGACGCTTGCGAGCGCACGGTTATCGATGACGGAGCTTGCGCTGGTCTGGTGACCGACGGCGACGCCGACCGTATCGGTGCGGTTGACGAGCGCGGCAGATATATACATCCGCATCAGATCATGGCGCTCGTTTTGGGCGACTTGGTTCAATTTCGTAATTTGGAGGGGCGCGTCGTCGTCAATCTTTCATGCTCGACGCTCGTGCGTCGCATTGCCGAGGCGCTTGGCTGCCGCGTGACCGTCAAACCAGTCGGTTTCAAATATATAGCGGCGGAGATGAAGAAGGGCGGCGTCCTCATAGGCGGTGAAGAAGCCGGTGGTATCGGCATCGCCGCGCATATGCCCGAGCGCGATGGAATCCTCGCCTGTCTGATTCTGTGTGAGCTTATGGCTAAGACGGACGCGCCTTTGGGCGTTCTGGTCGACCAACTCGAGGACAGTTTTGGTAAGACGAGTTACGGTCGACGGGATTTGCGCCTTGAGGCCGAAGATGCCGAAACGTTACGAACCCTGCTGCCGGGCGTAAACCCCAAGTCGATTTGTGGCAAGGTGCCGCAAAACGTTAGTCATATGGATGGCTTGCGTTTGGCATTCGAGGATGACACGTGGCTGCTGGTTCGTCCTAGCGGGACCGAACCAGTGGTGCGCGTCTACGCCGAGGGGTTCTCGGTGGAAGAACGTGATGAGTTGCTCGATGCTGGCTGTGCTTTAGCTAGGGGGACGTATCCGCTTTAACCATGAGACTGCCTTATATAAAGAGATGCTCGGCGAGCGGTAGGTAACGGCTGGCAAACGTTAGTCGGATCCCAAGATGTGTAGGAAATGTGTACGCCCAGATTCCCGCCCACGGGGCCCCTCCGGTCTGGCAATATATCTCCTTGCCGCGCGGCCCGGTCGGACCGGATCAGCCGCTAAGCGTGCACCTTGAGAACCGGATACTGCGAGGATGGACACTTACTTCAGTGTCGCATCCGGGCAGACATCGAACCATTTGAAATGGTCTAACTTGGATTTGTTTTTCGCAAGGCCGCCGAGAGGCGGCCCCGAGAAATTCCTTTTCCTATACTAGAACCATATGAATCGAACGGAACCGATCAGCGAATGACTGAGAGGACCGGACGGGCTCGAAGCCCATATATTTTGGACGGAGAGTTCGATCCTGGCTCAGGATGAACGCTGGCGGCGCGCCTAACAC
>URAQ01000106.1 GCA_900545875.1 uncultured Collinsella sp. | reverse complement strand
GGGAGCGATATTTTGCAGCACGAAGTGCGTAGCAAAATATCGCTCATGCCCGAGGACGCGCCGGGAAGCAACACCGATTCGGGGCCGGACACACGGATCTACCTGTGCATTTACAAATTCGTAAACTTTTTTGAAAAAAGTGCTTGCACAGTTCTCGAATCATAGGTTATTATCTTCCTCGTTGAACGCGCGGGTCCAACAAAATGAACCGTGAATCAACAACATAGCATGTCGGAGTGGCGGAATTGGCAGACGCGCTAGCTTGAGGTGCTAGTGACCGCTTTTTGGTCATGCGGGTTCAAGTCCCGCCTCCGACACCATCGCATTTGAGAAGCCTCTTCGGAGGCTTTTTTGTTACCGATAGACGGTGGGGTCCACGATGGAAACGCTTGAACGCAACGAGTGGGCAGACGTTGCCCAACTAGTCGAGATCACGAGCGATGCTGTCATCATCTGTGAGCTCGACGGAACCATTCTGCATGTTAATAATCGCTTACTTGGTTTGATGTGCGAGGAACGCGCCGACGTCATCGGTGGAGATGTTAAAGACGTCCTGTACTCGTCCGCTTTTGAACGTGCGACGGAACATCGTCTGCCATTTGAAACTGATGGCTCCGAGAACGAACTGATGCTCAAGCTGAGTGACGGCTCCTTTATCCCCGTCTTGGTTCGTGCGGGCTCCGTAACGCCTCCACGCATCTTTGGGCGCCGCGCGCCACGTGTCCTGGTGGCGCTCCATAGCATCGAAGAACAGTATTCGCACGACCGTCAGCTCAAGCGTGCGCTTTCGGAGCTTAGAGTGGCGAACAAGCGCCTCTCTGGCACGCTCTCGGTCATTATGAGCACTGTGGGCTCCGATGAGTTACCCAGCCTACTTGATACCGTTTTGAACCAGCTTGTAGGAACGCTCGATGCTTCGGGTGCCGCTATCTATTTTTCTGAGAGTGGCGGTTTTAAACTTCGCGGTGTTTCCAAGGAGCTGTACGACAGCTACCTGCCTGAGTTTTTGCCGTATGGCGCTGGCATTCCGACGTATGTTCTTCGTGAGTCGCGTGCCTGTCGCTTGTCGATTCAACAGGACCTTGAGGGTGATAAGGCCGCCTCCGGTATGTTCATGGACCTGGACAATCGTTCTAAGCACCTGTTGCGCATGCAGGATATGCCTCCGTACCGCAGCGAGATCTGTCTTCCCGTTTTTTACGGTACGCAGATTCTTGGCGTGCTGGAAGTTGGTTGGAAACGCCCTCAGGCACCGCTCGCCTATGACGTTAATGTACTCGAGGTCATTTGCGATTACCTGTCTATCCAGCTGGTCGGCATGGCATCGAGCCTTCGCTCCCGTCGCACGGCCGAGCTTGGCCGCTCGCTCAATGTCTTGCGTGATGAGTTGTTTACCTTTCTAGACGATTCCGCCGCGGCTACCCAGGCGGTATCGTCCGAGATCTGCAATATGCTTAACTGCCATTTTTGCCCTGTTGAGTATGACGCCAGTCTGGATTCCTACGTCATAGATTTTGAAGGCGGCAGTCGCGTTGCTTTGCCGGACGATCCCGAGAAGCTTTTCTTTTCCACGACGGCGCCAGCGGCACGTCTGGGGGCTGGCCCTGATGGCTTTGAGGCATCTGTTTTGGGCGGTACGAGTGCCGAGGACCTTAAACACGTCCGTATAACTCGCGTTGACGAATCGATGCCTATGGGAGGCTGGCTTAGGGCGCATGGTCTGCCTTGTCAAGGTCTCTACGTCGACTCCGGCATCGAGGCGGGGCACCCGCGCTCTGAGGGTGATGGCAAGCACAGTAACGACGCGATTGTTCCTGCTTCTGTTGCGAAGAGCCCGACGACGCGCGCGCTGCTGCTTCGTGATGGTAGCCAAGAGCCGATTGATGATCTTGAATATGACTACTTGGTGCACTTGGCGCATGACTTTGAGCTGATCTACGAAGGCGAATCTCAAAAGCGCGAGGAGCGCCATATCGCTCAGACCCTTCAGATCGGCATGAGAAATTCCCTGGGGGATGTTCCGGGTATCGCAACCGATTCGGTGTACCTGTCGGCCACGAACTCGGCGTTGGTCGGCGGCGATTTCTATACGCTCATCCGTCTTCCCGACGACTGCGCCGTCATGATTTTGGGCGATGTGTCTGGCAAAGGCATTGAGGCTGCATCGATGTCCGCGCTCGTCAAGACGGCCCTGACGGCATATGCCTGGGAGGGCGCTGGACCGGCCCGCATGGCACGCTCCCTTAACAGCATGCTCATGGGCTTCTCGAGGGTCGAGACGTTCGTGACGGCCTTTATCGCCAAGATTGACCTTAAAGCCGGACGCGCAACGTATTGTTCGGCGGGCCATCCTCCGACCATGGTCATCAGGCCAGAGTCGATGCCGCTGGGTGGCGGCGAGGCCCGTGGGGGAGAGGTCGAGCTGCTTGGATGCCAATCGGGCGTAATCGGTGCCTTTGAGAGCATGGTGTACGAGACGGGAGTGTTTACGTTCGCTCCTGGCGACATGCTCTTCATGTATACGGATGGAACGATTGAGGCCCGCGACCGCACCGGAGCGTTCTTTGGCGAGCAGCGCCTTCGTGACCTTCTGCTCTCTGTCTCGGGTGAGGGCGTATCGGGAATCTGCGGCAAGGTCTTGGGCGAGCTTGACCGATTTACCGAATCGGCGCTGGACGATGACATTGCATTGGTGTCCCTTGAGTTTTTACGGGGTCGTTCATAGACGACGCTGGGCGGGCTGAATCCGTACGGTTGGGGAAACGAATGCATCGAGTGGGCTTTTTTGGGGAACCATGGTCGTATGAATGAGTGGAATGACATAGCGGTTTTGACGCCACCAGGCGATATCGACATCGCCACGGTGCCTGCGCTGCGTCGGCGGCTGGATGCTTTGATTGGCCGCGGCGTGCGTCGTGTCGTCATCAACTGTCAGACTGTTAGCTTTATCGATTCGACGGGCTTGGCATTCCTGCTTACGCGCGCTCGTGAGCTCATGAGGCGAGAAGGCCTGCTTTCGCTCGTCAATGCATCAGGTGAAGTTGTTCGCTTTTTGGAGATTGCTCGTCTTGTCGATATCCTTCATGTCGCGGGGCCGGCACGGGAGTCTATTCCCGCCATTCCGGTGGGGGAGCTGCCTCGCTGGAGTAAGAGCGTCGAGGTCCGTCAGGGTATCGAGAATCTTCCATACTACCGACATCGCATCGCCGAACTCCTTGAATCGCTTCCGTTGCGCCGTGACGAGCGCTACGATGTCGCATTGGCGTCGGGGGAGGCGCTGGGTAATGCCTATGACCATGCGGGCGGTATCGGGTGCGTCCTGACGGTTCAGGCCTATGGCGATCGCGTTGTGGTTGAGGTGCTTGATCGAGGTGTCGGCTATTCTATCGATGAAACGAGCGAACCGGTCGCATCTGAGGAGCGCGGCCGTGGCATCAAGCTTATGCGTATGCTCGTCGATAACGTGGAGGTTGCTCGTCGTACGGACGGCGCCGGCACGCGCGTGCAGATGGTGAAGCTGTTTAGCGGAGCGCTGGAATCGTGTGCCTAGCCAATCGCTTTAGCGCGTTTAGCTACTAAGAACATGCGGCAGACAAGTTTTTTGAAAAAAGTACTTGCGTCTTTTGGACAACTCGCGTAAATTAATAACCCGCAAGCGGACATGGCTCAGTTGGTAGAGCACAACCTTGCCAAGGTTGGGGTCGCGGGTTCGAGCCCCGTTGTCCGCTCCATTGCATTTCCGGACCGTTTAGGCGGTCCTTTTTCGGCGAAGTGGCCAAGTGGTAAGGCAGAGGCCTGCAAAGCCTTTACCCCCGGTTCGAATCCGGGCTTCGCCTCCAGGCAACATCCGGGCGCTCCGGCGCCCGTTTTGTTTTACATATGCGGACATGGCTCAGTTGGTAGAGCACAACCTTGCCAAGGTTGGGGTCGCGGGTTCGAGCCCCGTTGTCCGCTCCAAACGCAACAGCCCGGCTACACGGTAGCCGGGCTTTTTTGTATCCATCGCATGGGCTCGAACCCGAGAGGGAGCGAGCGTTTTGGGGCGTGGCTGTGGCGTTGTTTGCTGCGAATGTGCGCTTTGGGCGTATCATCGTGGGCATCTCGCATAACCTCGTTGCAAGGGAGATACGCCCCATGGCTACAGAAAAGTCTTCTTCGCGCTCATGGATGTCCGATGCCGCGATCTATCAGATCTACCCGCGCTCGTTTAAGGATTCGACTGGTTCGGGTCTGGGCGATATCGCGGGCATTACCCAGCAGATGGACTATCTTGAGCGGCTGGGTATCGAGGCCATCTGGCTGAGCCCGTTTTACCCATCGCCTCTTGTCGATGGCGGCTATGATGTGGCGGACTACTGCGATGTCGATCCACGTCTCGGCTCGCTTGACGACTTCGATGACATGATCGCTGCGGCTCACGCGCGCGGCATCAAGGTCATCGTCGACATCGTGCCCAACCATTCATCCAGCCAGCACCCCTGGTTCAAAGCCGCTCTTGCCGCCGGCCCCGGATCGCCCGAACGCGCCCGTTATATCTTCCGCGATGGTCGCGGCGAGCATGGCGAGCTGCCTCCCACCAATTGGAATGCCAACTTTGGCGGCCCCGCATGGACGCGTGTTGCGGATGGTCAGTGGTATCTGCACATGTTTACGCCCGAGCAGCCGGACTTTGACTGGTCATGCCCTGAGGTTCACGCGCTCTTTTGCGACGTCCTGGCGTTTTGGAGCGATCGAGGCGTCGACGGCTTTCGCATTGATGTGGCGCAGGGTCTCGCCAAGGATCTCGACCGCGATGACCTCGACCGGTGGCATCTCGCCGAGGGCGATGACATGGTTGACGACGGCACCCACCCGCTGTGGGACCGCAATGAGGTCCACGAGATCTATCGCGAGTGGCGCCGCGTGTTCGACCGCTATAATCCGCCGCGCAGTGCCGTTGCCGAGGCATGGGTGCTGCCCGAGCGCCAGTATCTCTACGCGCGTCCCAGCGAGCTTGGCCAGACATTCAACTTTGAGTTTGCCAAGGCCACTTGGACCTATGATGACATGCACACTGCAATCGAGAAGGGCTTGAAGGCAGCCGTCGAATCCGATTCCGCCTCGACCTGGGTACTCTCCAACCACGACGTGCCGCGCGTGGCGACACGCTATGCCCTGCCGCAAATCAAGGCGACGCGCTACCACCAGATTGCGCTCGACTGGCTCTTACGCGACGGGTCGTCTTATGACGAGAACCGTGAACTCGGCGAGCGCCGCGCGCGGGCGGCCCTTTTGCTTGAACTGTCGCTTCCGGGCTCGGCATACGTGTATCAGGGTGAGGAGCTCGGCCTTTTTGAGGTGGCTGATATCCCGTGGGCTGCACTCGAAGACCCTACTGCGACCAATACGCACGGACCGAAGCGTGAGAAGGGGCGCGACGGCTGTCGTGTGCCCCTGCCGTGGGCGGCGGCGGACGATCCCGCGCATGGCGGATCGTTTGGGTTTTCGCCGGCAGACGCCGATGCGGCGCCCCATCTGCCGCAGCCTGCATGGTTTTCCGATTATGCTGCCGATAGGGAAGAAGTGGACCCGACATCGATGCTTGCGCTCTATCGTGACGCCCTCTGGCTGCGGCGCAAGCTGCGCGGGTGCTCCAACGATCTTGCGTGGCTCGATCTTGACGGGCGCACCGGTCTTGCGGATGGTGCCGAGGGCGCTGAGGGCGGCGTCATCGCCTATCGCCGCGATAACGGCTGGGCGTGTGTGACGAACTTCGGTGCAGCACCCGTGGAGCTGCCGGCGGGCAGGGTCCTGCTCACCTCATCACCGCTTGCAGACGGCAGGCTCGCACGGGACAGCTCTGCCTGGATCATGCTCGGTGAGATGTAGGGGCATCTCGCTGCGAGCCTGCGTTTGTCCACGCCTTTCGTGACGACTGATGCCCTCGCGAGAGCGTCGCAAAACTTTTCAAAAAAAGTTCTTGCATAGGATGCGGGCATCACGTAAGATTAATCCTCGTAAGCGGACATGGCTCAGTTGGTAGAGCACAACCTTGCCAAGGTTGGGGTCGCGGGTTCGAGCCCCGTTGTCCGCTCCATTTGGGCGTTTAGCTCAGGGGGAGAGCGCTTCCCTGACACGGAAGAGGTCAGAAGTTC